>JAGDCE010000070.1 GCA_017958705.1 Clostridia bacterium | reverse complement strand
TCCTGGTCGTTGCAGGTAACGACGGTCCTCTTCAGCAGACCCGTGAGCACATCCTGCTCGCCCGTCAGGTCGGCGTTCCCGCTATCGTCGTCTTCATGAACAAGACCGACCTCGTTGATGACCCCGAGCTTCTCGAACTCGTCGAGATGGAGATCAGAGATCTTCTGAACGAGTACGACTTCCCGGGCGATGATATCCCGATAATCAGAGGTTCCGCTCGTGACGCGCTCGAATCCCCGAGCACCGACCCGAACGACCCCGTATACGCTCCTATATTCGAGCTTATGGATGCTGTCGACAGCTACACCCCGACTCCCGACAGAAAGTCCGATATGCCCTTCCTGATGCCTGTTGAAGACGTCTTCTCGATCACCGGCCGCGGCACCGTGGCAACGGGCAGAGTCGAGCGCGGTATTGTCAAGATGGGCGACACCGTTGAGATCGTAGGTCTTTCCGAAGAGAAGCGTTCCACCGTCGTTACCGGCGTTGAAATGTTCAGAAAGCTTCTTGATTCCGCTCAGGCGGGCGACAACATAGGTCTGCTTCTCCGCGGCGTTCAGAAGAAAGAGGTCGAAAGAGGCCAGGTCATCTGCAAACCCGGTTCCATTCATCCGCACACCAACTTCAACGGCCAGGTCTACGTCCTGACTGAAAAAGAAGGCGGCCGTCAGAAACCGTTCTTCCCGGGCTACAGACCCCAGTTCTACTTCAGAACGACTGACGTTACCGGCGTCATCACCCTTCCCGAAGGCGTTGATATGTGCCGTCCGGGCGACAACGTCGTTATGAACGTTGAGCTCATCACCCCCATCGCTATCGAGAAAGGTCTTCGCTTCGCTATCCGTGAAGGCGGCAGAACCGTCGGTTCCGGCGTCGTTATCGAAATAGACGAATAAGATCATAACCCGGTAAAAAACTGAATACATTATTTTCGGGGGAGCCGTTCTGCGGCTCAGGTGAAAGTCCAAACCGGTGGTAAAGCCCACTAACAGCGCAAAACGCTGCCGAGCAGGTGTGATCCCTGCGCCGACGGTAAAGTCCGGATGAGAGAAAATAAAGGGCGCATTGCGTCCAAAGAAAGGTTTTTAGAGCCCCCGATCCACGTCGGGGGCTTGTTTTATCATGAAAAGAGAAAATAAAAAAGTTTTATACAAGCTCATAGTTACGGCGGTTATGGCCGCCATCGCCGCGATACTCATGCTTCCGGTGTTCGAGATAGTCGTTCCGTTCATGCCGCCTTATATCAAATTCGATTTTTCGGATTTTCCGGCGCTGTTCACGGGATTTGCCGCGGGACCGCTCTGGGGCGTGCTCGTGTGCCTTATCAAAAACCTGATACATATCCCGTTGGGCACGACCGGCGGCATCGGTGAGATCGCGAATTTCGTGATCGGCGCCGTGTACGTGCTGACAGCGTCTCTGATACACAGAAAGATGAAAACGCGTGCAGGCGTGATCATCGGCGGCATCGCCGGCTCGTTCGCTATGGCGGCGGCCGCGTATCCGGTCAACCTTTTCATCGTCTATCCGGCGTATACGAGGATATATTTCGGCGGCTCCGTCGAAAAAGTCGTCGAAACGTATTCGAAGATCCTGCCGTGGATCGAAAATCTGCCGCAGGCGCTTCTGATATTCAATACACCGTTCAATATCGCAAAAGGCCTGATACTGACGCTCATAGCGGCGCTCGCTTATACGGCGCTGCTGCCGCTTCTGCGAAAGCTGGAAAATAAATTCAGCTGAACCTTGACAAATCAGCTCCGTTTTGATATAATTGATAAAAAAGTCAAGGCGGAAATTATGAGCAGAATAAAGCTGACCGCCGTGATACTTATCGCGGCGGTATCGCTTTTTGTCCTTTGCTCTTGCGGCGAGGACAGAAGCGGATATATGACGGGAAATTGCAGCAGGGACGGCGTCGCGGAGCTGATCCGCGACAACCCGGAGCTTGCCGGCAACGGCTTTACGAAAAAGACGACGTACAACGTCACCCCGGACGGCTTCGGAGATATAAAGCTGTTCAAATCGTCCGAGACCGCGTTCACGATAGTGCAGTATCCCGGTTACAGTTATACGTACGTTGATATCTCCGGCACGCCGGGGCTCATCAGCGCCGTATTGTGCGACGCTTACGGCAGAGGAGCGACGGAGGACATCCTTTTCACGTACTGTGACGACGAGATGCAGACGTACGGCATCGGGCTGTACGACGGCGTGCTCGGATATTCGCGCAGCGTGATGCACGGCGACGGCACGATGAAGCTTTATCTGCGCCGTCAACTCGGCGCGGAAGGAATGCCGGACGTCTATTCGGTCCTTTCAGTCAGCGTGACCGCGTTCAAAAACAACCCCGCCGATCTCGGCTGTATTGCGATAAGCGAGGCGGGAGTCGTCACGTTCTCGAAAGACGGACCCGCGTTCAGCCCGGACAGCGGAAAAACGGTACAGATACGCGGCTTTGAGAAAAACGGCGTGACCTCCGTGATCGTCAGCACCGTCGACAAGACCGTCACTTACAGGGAACAGGCGGATATCGACGTGCTTACCGCGCTGATACCGGAGCTTGACGGCGGATCGGCATGTGCGGAGCCCGCGGGCGGCACGACCTATATCATCGCGTTCACCTACGGCGACGGCTCGGTCGCTTACGCGTATTACAACGATACCGGCGCTTTCAAATTCCACGGCGGAAGCTGGCAGACCGCCGCAGCGGGCGCCCGGATACTCCCCGGGATCGAATAACAGTCAGGCAAATGAATAAAAGATCCGGTCGATCGACCGGATCTTTTTATTCATAAAGCCTGTATTTTTCCGTCCTTGCGGCAAACGCCCCGGCATCAGTGTTCCATCTTTGCATTATCGCGTCTGCGCCGTCGGACGACAGGCGGAGATCGGAGTTGCCTGTAGACAGATCTATATGGTATCGGCCGCCGGGTGCGGGCTCGTTGAAACTGAAATCGTCGGGATACATCCGCTGAAGCGTCCTTATCAGCGTCACGCCGAGGCGCACGGGTTGAAGCGCCCGCTTGTCCGTGACGTGTATCTGCACGCCGTATAAGACCTTTCCGGCGGATTTTGAAAAATCGGGGCGGAAATACGCCGGGCTGAACGCGACGCCGTAAAGATCACACCGCGAAAGTTCGCGGCAGAGCGCGTCGGGGTCTATGAATTCCGCGCCGATCATGGAGAAAGGCAGAGTCGTGCCGCGCCCCTCGGATACGTTCGTACCGGCGAGCATGCACGTGCCGTTGTACAGCAGTATAGACTCGAACGTCGGCAGATTAGGGCTCGGACGCACGAAGGGCAGACCCGTCTCGTCGTAATACGTATCGCGGCGCCAGCCGCGCAGCTCTATGACGCTGAGATCGCAGCCGAGTCCGTATTCGCCGTTGTAGAAGCGCGCGAGCTCGCCGACCGTCATGCCGTGCCGTATCGGCACCTCTGTCATGCCTATGAAAGACAGGTTTTTTTGATCCGGCAGACAGCCCTCGACCACGCCGCCGATCGGATTCGGACGGTCGAGCACGGTCAGCGGCACGCCGCGTTTCCCGCATTCCCGCATCACGCAGAAAAGCGTTGAAACGTACGTGAAATAACGCGAGCCGACGTCCTGCATCTCAAAGACGAAGCGGTCGA
Source organism: Clostridia bacterium (assembly GCA_017958705.1). Taxonomy (GTDB): domain Bacteria; phylum Bacillota; class Clostridia; order Oscillospirales; family CAG-272; genus UBA1248. Next base: position 4,066 of record JAGDCE010000070.1, on the reverse strand, counting down.
TACCGGAAAGCGCCGAGCCTGAAATCGGCGCCTGACTGTCGTCGAGCGATATGAAATCCTCGAACAGGCTGAATACCGGAAGACCGGTCGCACGGTCGACTCCGCCGGGCACGCGCTCACCGGGCCCCGCGACTCCGCGCGGACCGTGTTCCGGTGAGAATATCGCGGAAACTCTGAATTTTTCATTTAATATATCTATCGGGAACCTCATGCACGAGGCGAGCCCCGACGCAGCCGAGATCACGCCGAGACGGCCGCCCGAAAGCAGCGCCGCCGTGTCCGGCTCGTTTATCCTGTCGATGCCGAGTAAAACCATATCGCACCTCCCGATTGTATTTTATCATGAAATTTCAATAATTGAATTGACAATATACTTCGCGTATGTTAAAATAGGAACAATAAAAAAAGAAACGGGACGGTATCATGAGATACAGAAGCGCGGTATTTTCAAAAAAGCCGTATAGCATTGACGACAGCGGCGATTTCGTCAAAGCCGTTTCGGAGATGACGGAATATCACGCCGCACGCAACGAAAAATACAGAAACATCCTGCGCGGCGCGGGATTCGAGACTTCGCAGCTTAAAACCGAAGACGATCTGCAGTATCTGCCGTTCATCCCGACGCTGATATTGAAAAAACACAATCTTTTCACGATAAAACACGGCACGGTGAAGGCCTCGTCGTCCGGTACCTCGGGAAACGCCGGCGTGATCGGCTTCGAGCTGTCGGGGCTGTGGCAGGCGCTGAGGATGGTCCTGAAGCTTTTCTCGTATAAAAAACTCTTTTCACCCAGACTCACGAATTATATCGTATTCGGCTACAAGCCGGACGTAAAGAACAGGACCGCGGTGTCCAAAACGGCGTTCGGCGCCACGCTTTTCGCACCGGCGCTCCGCAGAGTCTACGCGCTGAGAAGAGTCAACGGCAAATACGAGGCGGATCTTGACGCCGTCTGCGACGCGATAATCAGATTCAGCAAAAGCAAGCACCCCGTCCGCTTCATGGGTTTCCCGTCGTATACATATTTCGCGATGCGCATGCTCGAGCAGAGAGGTGTTAAAGTCACCTTGCCGCGCGGATCGAAGATAATGCTCGGCGGCGGCTGGAAGCAGTATTACCGGGAAAAGGTCGACAAAAAGGACTTTTACGATACCGCGAAGCGCGTGCTAGGGATTGACGACCGCGATATATACGAATTTTACGGCGCGGTCGAGCATCCCGTCGCTTACTGCGACTGCGAAAACCACCATTTCCACCTGATGTCGTACAGCCGCGTCATAATACGCGACGTCAGCACTCTCAAACCCGTCGGGTACGGCACCCCCGGGCTCGTCGAGCTGATCACCCCGATGATAAAGGCGACGCCGATAACCGCCGTGATGACCGACGACCTCGGCGTGATGTATCCGGGCGAATCGTGCGGATGCGGGATAAAAACGCCGTATTTTGAGATAATCGGCAGAGTCGGTCTGAAGGATATAAAAACCTGCGCCGCCGGCGCGGGCAAACTGCTGGGGGACGTGAAACTATGATCCTGTACCGCGGAAAAATCTACGACACGAGCGCAAACGATACGCTGCTCGCCTCGCTTCGCGATGACGTTGACGACACGCTGCTGTGTAAAACCGTTGACCGTGAGAAGCTGATCGGCGCGATAGATACGATCGCATCCGGCATCGCCGAAGGCAAATACGACGCGCTGATCGCCGAATTTGATATTGACGGGCTTGAAGCGCACGTCGCGCGCGCGGCGCAGCTGCTCAGAGCGGAAAACACCGCGGCGCTCTTAAAGGCACAGCTTCCGGCGCTTTGCGAGCAGCCGGGGGTGAAGCGTTATCTTATGCCGTCCGGCGTGCTTTTCCATATCGCCGCCGGCAACGCCGACGTGCTCCCGGCTTACAGCGTGCTGACCGGGCTGATCTGCGGCAACGTGAACGTGCTCAAACTGCCGTCTCAGGACAACGGAATAACGGTGAAGATACTGTCCGAGCTGATCTCTGCCATGCCGGAGCTGGCCGATTTCATATACGTTTTCGATACGCCGTCGTCGGATCTACCGTCTATGCTCCGCATGGCGGATGCGGCGGATAAAATCGTCGTCTGGGGCGGAGAAGAGGCGGTCGCCGCGGTGCGCAGGTTCGCACCGCCGAACGTCGGGATCGTCGAATGGGGGCATAAGATAAGCTTCTGCTACGTCGGCGGGGATTACATGAATTATCCCGATAAGCTCGAAGGTCTCGCGCGTCATATCATATCGACTTCACAGCTTTTGTGCAGCAGCTGTCAGCGGATCTACGTTAACAGCGACGACGTTTACGCCGCCGACAGGTTCTGCCGCGATTTTCTGCCGTTTCTGCAGAAGGCTCGCGATGAGATGCCGCTGCGCGATATAGGCGCCGCCGCCGAATCGAGCCTGCGCCGGTACGCCGCGCAGATCGAGGAAGCGATAGGCGGGGTTGAAAAACGGGAGCGCGTGTACGCCGGAAACGGCTGCAGTCTGACCGCAAAGGACGAAACGGAACTGCAGATCTCCGGATTTTTCGGCTGCTGCGACGTCTCGGCGCTGCCGCTGTCCGGGCTGTTCCGCGTACTGCGGCAAAAGCGAGGATATCTGCAGACGGCGTCGATCATCGCCGACGAGGAGACCGCCGCGGAGGCGGAGAGGATTATGGTGCGCGCCGGGGTCGTGCGTATAACGCCTCCGGAGCAGATGTCGTACGCGTTCGCCGCCGAGCCGCACGACGGCGAAGCCGAGCTGTCGCGCTACTGCAGGATAATAAGCAGATACGGGGAGGATGAAAAATGAAGATTACGAATATGAACGTTCCGGCCGCGGATACGTCGTTTATAACGGAATTCCCTAATAAATACTCGCAAAATCTCCGATGCCGCGACCCGTTCATAGTATTGGCGGGCGACGATTATTTCCTATATCGCACGGCCGGGCGGCGCGGGATAGAGGCGCTTGTCAGCCGGGATCTTGAAAACTGGTCTGAGCCTTTGCTCGTTTACGCAAAGCCCGACGATCACCCAGGTGAAAAAGACTTTTTCTGGGCGCCGGAATGCCATTATTATAAAGGGAATTTCTATATTTTCACGTCCGTGTGGAGCAGGGACACGGGTCACCGGAGCATATCGGTCTACCGCGCCGCGTCGCCGCTCGGACCGTTTACCGATATCGCCGGATACTGCGTATCTCCGCGCGAATGGGACTGCATAGACGGCACGCTTTACGTCGACGAGGACGGTCAGCCGTGGCTCGTTTTCGTGCACGAATGGACGTGCATGCCCGATCACGTCGGCGCTATGGCGGCGGCGAAATTGTCGGACGATCTGACGCATCTTATCTCGGAGCCGACGCAGCTGTTCCTCGCGAACGAGCCGGAATGGACTGAACGCGGCGTGACCGACGGACCGTTCATCGGTGTGACCGACGCGGGCAGGATGATAATGATCTGGTCGAATTTCATCCCGGAGTACCCTGACGACGCGTACGCAATAGGCGTGTCTTATTCGGAGAGCGGAAAAATCACCGGCCCGTGGAAGCATCAGAAAAAGCAGATATACAGCTATAAACTGCGGCCCGATTTCATCTACGACGGCGGCCATGCGATGATGTTTTACGACAAAGGCGGAGAACTGAATATCACGTTCCACGCCCCGAACGCCACGCATACAACGTACGAACACGTGCAGATAAGAAAACTGCGCGAGACCGCGGACACGATCGAAATGATTTGAAATAACGCGACGCTGTAAACGCAAACGGCTAACCGGAGAAGTCCACGGTGACTTCTCCTTTTTTTGATCCCGCGCGGTATAAGGAGTCGCTTCGCGACGATCCTTGGGGGTTCCCACCCCTCACGGCTCGGCATACGCCTCGCCACCCCCAAACCCCCTGTTCCCCTCCCACAATCTCCGACAGAGATTGAGGGGGCCGCGCGGCCGTAGGGGTCGGCGCCCTCGACGACCCGCTGTCAAAAACCCCAACAGATGTTGGGGGATGGCGGGGGTTAGGGGTTGGTGCCGGGGTTCCCCGTTGCGAACTCGAGAGCAACAGGGGTT
>JAGDCE010000069.1 GCA_017958705.1 Clostridia bacterium | reverse complement strand
CGGCGGCGATCGAATTATTTCAGCGGCGGAAGCCCGTGAATATCGTAGTTGTCGTAGTAAATGCTGAACGCGGTCTGTACGTCGCCGGAAAGCTCGATCAGCGCGCCGGCCTGAAACATGGGAGAAAGCGAGCCGGAGGGCGCTTTCCACGCCGCGTTCGATATCACTTCCAGTTTTTCGTTTCCGGGGAAGTTCGCCCGCAGAATAGCTTCCGCTTTAAAAAGCAGCTCGCCCGTGGCTATATGATAATCGCTTGAAACGACGGCAAGTTTTTTTACCGAAGGATAAAGAGACGTCAGGATATCGTATGTAAATACGGCGTTCTGAGCGGTGGTGACGGAATTGTCCTCGACGATGATCCTTGATTTTCCGATACCGTTAGCCTCGAGCCATTTTGCCATTTCTCCCGCCTCGGATGCGTTTTCGTTCTCAGCTGCGGTACCGCCGCCGGTACATACTATATATGAGTCGGGATATTTCTGAGCGCTGCGGAGCGCGACGGTAAGACGCTCGACAAGCTCCTGTTTCATCGTTCCGTCGGCTTCAAGCTGAAAACCGAGCACCACGATGCAAAGCTCGTCCGTATCAGGCAATCCGTCGGGGAGAACGTCGTAATTCAGCGGTTTTCCGAGCTCTTCCGACGTCCAGATATCGACGATGTTCCTCCAGCGCACCCCGGCCGCAGGATCAGCCGCGGACAGTTCATCGAGTAAAAGACCGATCCTCTCCGACGCTTCAGCGCCGTACGTTCCGTAATCGACGGCGATCTCCTCGACGATCTTCTGTACCCTTGCCGGATCGGAGGCGCCGCCTCCGTTTTCCGTGCACCCGATAAAAGCCGTAAGCAGCGCGAATATCAAAACTGATGATAACGCTGTTTTTAACCGTGTAAATGTATTGACCACCTTTATTTCTCCTTTATATCCCTTTGATTCATTTCAGTAATACCGACGACCGGATTGTAGTGTTCATTTGCCTTTTTACCGGATGATCCGGATGACTCCCGTGCCTTTTTGTACGGGGTAGACGTCCGAGGTAAGGATCGCCCGGGTACCGTTTTCCGATACCGTCACGAGCTGTATTAGTTTGAGAGCGCCGTCGGGCGTAAACGGGACCTGCTTCGGTTTGCCGTTTTCGATGCCGTATATTTCCGGCTCCGATACGTTATCCGCGTCATAGTCGACTTTGTATATCAACGGTGCGCCGCTTCCCGTCGAGACGGCATAGTTGTCGTCTTTTGCGAGTATAGTTTCCCCCGTCTGCAGATCTACGACGACCCGCGAAAGTCCGAAATTCTCATATATCATATATCTGCCGTCCGCGACGAAGAAACGGCTGATGTTCATACCGACCTCGTTCAGTGCGTCTCCTCTGCCGGAAATGCCGCGGACGTTTGTTATCGCTGCCGCGAGGATATCGGTGACCGGCTGCCCGGATATTTTGCCGTATTTTGCGTCGTAACGGTCGACGTACATCTCGTTTTCTCCGCCGTTATTCAGCTTCAGCCGGAGCAGATAAAAACCGCCGTCAGCCGCACAGACGGCGCGCAGCGAATCCGCGGACGATTCAAACGACAGGACTTCTTTCACCGTCCCGGTACCGGGATCGAATTCGTAGATTTTGTCTTCTTTTTCTTTTGTCATTTCGTGGTTCATTATAAGCAGTTTCCCGCCCGACGCCGTCATTGAGGCGTACGGGAATCCGTATTCGGAGACGGTATACGTTTCCATCGTTTTGTTTGCGGGATCGAAGACGAGCAGCAAAAGCGGGACCGCGTCGTCGCCGGCGGGATTTCCCTTTACGGCGAGCGCGTAGATCTTTCCGTCAAGCTCCGTGCGCGCAAAACCCGCCTCGTATCCCTGGTTTTCCAGTTTTCCGAGATAAAAGTCGGTTCTGTCTTTCAGGCTGAAAAAGCGGTATTCGGCATCTCCGGTATACGAATTTTCTTTCATCGAAACAACGCTGTAGAATATCCCTCCGTCAACGGCGGTGAAGCCGGCGCGGTCGTCGATGAATCCGAGCTTTGCTCCGTTCTCGTCCGTTATAATTATCATGCCCTCCGGAGTGCTCTGACCGTCCTCGAACGTAACGTCCGCCGCGGTCGCATCCGTCCCGTCGTTTGCCGTGCAGCCTGCCGCAGCCGGAATAAACAAGGTCAGGAGTATCAAAGCGAATATTTTTTTAAGCATTATTAAAACGTCCCTTCATTCATTATTATTATTTCAACCGGGCGTTTCGCGGTTCGGAAAAGCGCTGATTTCGCCGCGTCAGCCGGCCGCCCGTTTTTTCCGTTTAAGTTTCCCGAAGATCTTCCGGATCCCGAACGCGCAAAACCATACCGCCGCCGCGCCGGCGCAGAACGCCGTGACGTAAAACAACAGGAACACGGGATACGGGATATAAGGCTGAACGTCGCGGAACACCGGCAGCGTGCTGTTGTAAAACGGCGAAATATAAAACATATTGAACGTCAGCTCGGTTTTGATCACGTTTCTGAGCGCAAGTCCCCATACCGTATCGAGGATCAGCGCGACGCCGACCGTCACGGCGTAGACGACCGCCGATCCGAGCCATTCAGGCAGAAAGCTTTTGATCGACTTCGCGTAGCCGTTTGCAATGATGAGATACAGTCCGATGATCACGATCGACGTATGCCAGAAGAAGCTGTGACAGGTGATCGTCACGTAATCCCAGTAAAAGCCTTCCGGGATGATCAGCGTCATAATACCGGCGATTAGCCCGAAAAACGATAAAAACCTGTAGATCGCGTCTTTGACGCGTCCGTTTTTGAGAAGCGGCGCGATAACCGCCGCGAACATCGGCACCGAGCAGAACTGCCACGGAAACAGATTCCACGGATACTCTCCTTTTTCGATCGTAAAAAAGATCTGCTTGTATATCTCCGCCGCAAGCATGATAAGCCCGTATATAAGCACGACGCGGTCCGTCGTTTTCCTGTTTCGCTTCGCGGCGACGGGCAGCAAAAGCACGCCCTCGATCACCATGATGCCTATCCACATAAAGAAAAACCAGCCGTACATCTGCCCGCCGTTTTTCGGCAAAAACGACGGATCCCATTTCCACGCTGTGATCATTTTTTCACCCCTTTGAAGAATAACTCCGAAACGGCTCCGTGCCCGGATAACAGGTCGCAATAATCGCGCGGCGTCAGCCCGTATTTACCCTTTATACCGGCGCTCTCCCGGCCGTAAAACTTGTCATCCGCCATTTTCAATTATCTCCGCTTTCGATTTTGCAGCAACACACGACAGATCCGGATCCGTTATTCTTTCTTTATTATACTTAAAAATATGAATATGTCAATAGCGAAATCAAGAACATAGGGTCTGCAAATCTATGCGGTCCCGTCCCGAAGCAATATAACAAGTATCCCCTGTCCGGTATCGCGGAGGGCAGGGGCATTTTTTTGAAGTTATTCTATTCCGGCAAACCGGGATCTGCCGCTCTGTTTACGGTGAGGATCACGCCTTGCTGAACTTCTCCTTCGACTGTTTGCAGCGGGGGCATTTCCAGTCGTCGGGCAGGTCTTCAAATGCGACGCCGTCGTGCTCGGCGGGATCGTAAACGTATCCGCATATCGAGCAGACGTGTTTGCCGCCGGCTTCCCTGGCAGTGAAAACGGCTTCTGCAAGGACCGTCGGCACGGGGTCGTCAAGGTCGATCACGCGCTTCGCTTCGAGATTTTCATACCCTTGCGGCGTGTGCGTCCCGCAGTAAACGGTGGGATTATTACGCACGAATTCACGCACGCGGTCAAGCGTTTCACGTGCGGCGGCCGGATCTTCATACACTACCGAGAGCTTGTTTTCATAAAGCGCTTCGTCGACGTAGGTTATGTCGCCGTGGAGCATATAAAACAAACCGTCGTTTTCAACGATCACGATGCTGTTGCCGGTTGTGTGTCCCTTCGCCTTGATGAAGTAAACGCCGTCTGCGATCTTCTGACTTGCCGGAAAATTGTAATACGCGCCGTCGGTAAACTTTACGGGAATGATATTCGGAAGTCCCTGAAGTTCCGCGGCAGCCGTTTCTTCCCCGTTTACGTATATTTTTGCGTTCGGGAAGGAGCGAAGCTCGCCCGAATGGTCGCCGTGCTTATGCGTGAGAAGGATCTTCGTCACCTGCTCCGGCTTATAGCCGAGCGCGGCGAACGCTTCCATATAGCTGCAAATGTCTTTGCCGGTGTATAGCGGGCTGTTCTCGTCCGGGATTTCCTCAGGCGTTCCAGCGGGAAGTCCGGTATCAACGAGGATCACCTCGTCGCCCGTATCGATCAGATAGTTCTGTAAGCTTCCGCGATAACGGATGCCCGGATCGAATTTCGCCGGTCCCTCCTCGCCGCCGAATACGAACGGCTGAGTGTAAAATCCGTCTTTTCTGAATTTAACTGCTTTGATCTCCATATTTATTCCTCCGTTATTCAGTTATGATTTTACGCGAGCGACGCCGCGAACTCTCCGGCGCGTCTGAGATCTTCCTCCGTCGGAAGACCTTTGTTGATAAATATCCACGACGCGGCGCAATGGAATTCTTTTTCACTGAGTTTTATTCCGAGTCCGTCCGTCACTTTTTTGACCGCTTTCCATGTTGACGCACCTGAGGCGGCGGTGTTCATATTGACGGCCTCGCCTATATTGTCCTTGTTTCTTTCAAGGAATTTTTTTACATTCTTGTCAATATTCGCAGCATACATTGCGTTAATAAGAAACAGTTTGTCAACCATTTCTTCTAGGTCGCACGAAACGTCGAACGCTTCGATATTGAGAGCCCTAGAT
>JAGDCE010000068.1 GCA_017958705.1 Clostridia bacterium | reverse complement strand
CTCGTCCGTGTCGGTTCCGGTCGCGGGATCGGTGACGGCTCCGGTATCGTCCGGGTCGGTGCCCGTCGGGTCCGTATCCGGCGCTTCGGTGAACACGGGATCGACCGGGAACACCGGCTCAACCACCGTATTCGGCGTGTATTCCGTAACAGATACCGTATCCGGATCATCAAAGAACGACGCCGGGTCATTTATGATCCTGTTTACGTGCAGACCTATAACAAGCCCTGCGACAAGCAGCACCCCGAGCACGGAAAGAAGGATTATAAGCCAGATCTTCTTCTTTTTTTTCTTCGGTTGTTCGATGATTTCAGTGTTTTCCGTCATTTTTTTCACTCCGTATCATACTGATTGCCCCATCTTACGTTATTGATTATAAGCGCAGAATGTAAATAAATCAAGACGCATAATATAAAAATGAAAGACGTAAAAAGACAAAAAGCATACCGGCCGTATCCGTACGGCCGGTATGCTTTATGACGTTTTTCATTCGGTTCTCTCCGGCAGCCTGTACGTAAAGGCGTCGAAGTCGTTCAGTCCCATATCGAGAAGCAGCTTTCTGCTCCTGTCTCTGTCCTCTTCCGTATTGTAACCCGGTATCAGCGGCAGACGTACCGTGATCCTGTCCGGCCCCGCGAGCTCGGCGAGCAGCGCGAGGTTTTCGAGCACCGACCCGTTGTCCGCGCCGGTGTAGCCGCGGTAGATCTGCGGATCGGTATCCTTGACGTCGACGAAAAACCTGTCGACCGCTTTGGCGGCCGTGCGTACGCACGCTTCCGGGACGTACAGCGACGTTTCCGCGTATATGCGCCATTCCTCTGGTATTATCGCGCGGAAAGCAGCGATGAAGTCCGCGTGAAGAAGCGGTTCTCCTCCGCCGAACGTGACTCCGCCGCCGGTCGCCGAATAATACAGGCTGTCTTTTTTCACAAGCCCGTACAGCTGCTCCGGCGTCACTTTGGTCCCGCCGTCAAACGTTTTGCTCTGACGGTTTATGCAGTACCGGCAGTCGAGCGGGCAGCCCTGCGCGCAGACGAGCGCGGTCACGCCGGCTCCGTCCGTCGCCATCCTCAGACGGCTCAGCCGCCACACGGGAAACAGCGGGGCATCCGGACTCATTGCTCGGGTACGTTCTCGGGCAGAGCCGGTTCGCCCATGAGCACTTCTTCCTCGGTCTCGATCAGTTTCTCGGTTTCCGGCGCCGCGATCTTGCCCATCAGAAATTGTTCATCCTCTCCGGTCTCCGTTTCCGTTTCCGTCTCGTCTTCAATGATCATATCGCCCATTATGACGCATTCTTCCGTTATGCTGAGCTTGCTGCCGTCTTCAAGGATCTCGCCCTTTTCTTCGGCCGTCATCTCAGGAGCGTCCGTTTCGTTTATCACGGTCCCGGAGTTATCCGTCGTCTGACCTCCCTGAGCGGTTGACGAGGGAGGGTTCGCGCATCCGGTCACGGTAAGCGCGACGCCGGCGGCGACGCCCGCGAGCGCGACTGTAAGTCCGGCGCGTCTGCGATCCTCGAGCTTGCGTTCGAGCTCGCGCACCTCCGCCTCGCATTTCGGACAGGTGCCCCTGCAGTCGCCCTTATGCGGGCATTCGTTCGTCACCCATTCTATATCGTTGTTCTTTGCGATCTGTGCGCGGACCTTTTTGAGTATCCTGCACTTCTCTTTTCCGTAGAATTTCTTCATACCGTTCACCTCTCGTATATTCTCATATATTTAGACGGCGCGCCGGGCCGTTTTCTTACGCGGCCTTTGCGCATTTTACAGTTTATTTACAATTACTGAGGCTTGTTCTCTTTCGGGATCGATCTCCAGACGTATCCGTGATACACGCTGCAGTTCGCCGCGGCGCGCACTATGCGGTTGCTTATGTTGCTTTTCGTCTCAGCGGTGACCTCCGCCTTTTCGGGCAGAATTTCCGACATTATCCAGTCGGCGGCCTTGCCGTAGGAGGCGAAGCCGTACGTGGTGCCGTCGAGACTCGCCGTAACGTGCGGATCGCTCACGGGCTCCGGCTCGTGGAAAGGTTCGGTCCTTTCTTTCTTTTTGACCACGTATTCCGGGAACGGACACTCCTCGAGCACCTCGCCGCGCGTGTGCTCGTATACCTGTTTGAGTATCTTCGCGTCGGCAAGCGCGTTGTGGCCGCGTACGCCCGCGACGTTGTAGTAGTCGGCGAGCTTGTACAGCGAAACGCTCTGGTTCGTGCGGAAGATCTCCGAGATCTCCGGCGAGACGTCAGTGAGACTGCTGTAAATAAGTCCGAGCATGCACTGCGCTTTGAACGATGTGACGTGTCTCATCGTCATTTTAACGAATCTGCCGTCACAGTTGCCGTAGCAGTAGAACTGTACGTTCTCGGACTTGTCCACGTAGTCGAACATGCGCTCGAACACCTCGTCGGCGTCCGGAGCGCGTCTCAGCTCCGCTGACGTTATCCCCGTCAGATCCGTAATGAATCCCGTCATTTTTCTCATGCTGTGAGGCCTGACGAGCGAATAGAATTCGCGCCCGTTTTCATTTATGCACCCGACCGAGATTATTTCCTGGTCGAACTGCGTGGCCTCGAAATCGACGTAATACTTCATTTGTTTTCCGTTTTCTATACTCCGAGCAAAGTCTGATCGAACGCGAACAGAGCTTCGTTTATCTCGAAGATATCATACTTTCCGTTTTTTATAAAATATTCCACTATCAGATCGCCCCTGTTGCTGTGCGACAGGGTGTAGCCGGCTTTTGCGAGCAGGCTGTTCGTCTGCTCGAGCGACAGCGACAAAGCGATGCAGAACGACAGCGCCGTCGCCTTTTTCGGCCTGTAAGCCGGATCCGATCTGATCTTTGAAAAGAGCTTTCGGTCGACGTTGGCGCGCTTGTAGCACTGCACGTCCGTCATCCCGCTTTTGTCGATGAGATCGAGCAGGGTCTCGGAAAATCCCGCGTCGACCTGTCTGATGTAGTCTTCAAGCCCGCTTTTTTCATCCGTTTCGGGACACTCGTCACAGACCGCGGAGGGCCTGAACGCCGCGGCTCCCGCGGACGGCGCCGCGCAGAACATCATTCCCTGCTCCTGCTCGTCCGTATCGCGCCTTTCGCGCCTTTCGCGTCTTTTCCGATCTATGCGTCCGACGCGATTACTTTCGGTAATTTGTGCTGCGGTTATGTAGTCGTAGATCTCCGGAAACATCCGTCTGCCGTACACGTACGACTCCTCGTCGTAAAGCACGAGCGTGACGTCTATATCCGTCTTCTCCATGCAGATCCCGCACGACGCGACGGCTATCGGCAGCGCTTTTTCCGCGTTGAATCCGTTGGCGCCCGTACCGATAAGCGGGATCGCAACGGAGCCGGCTCCGGCTTTCTCCGCTCCGGCCACACACGCGGCGTACGCGCGGAACAGTCCGGGATAAGCGTCATCGTCCTCCGACGAAGGCGCGAGAACGCAGACGAGGTATTTCGCCGCCATCCCTTCGACTTCGGCTATGCTGAAGCCGCCTTCCTTATCGTATTCCGACGATAGGATGGAGTCGATTATCCGCTTGCCGTACGCGGAAACGAGCGCGTTGAGGACCGCGCCTCCGCGCATGCTTTTATCGACGGGAACGGCTATCGCGTCACACTCGAACCCGGTAATGTCAGCCCTTACGATCTTAAAAGGCAAATCAGCTCACCTCCGTGTATTTTTCCGCCCACTCAAAGGCGCGATACAGCAGCCGCGCGTCGTCGAGCGCGCCCGCCATACGCAGCTTAAGCTGGCCGTGCTGGCGGATCTTTTCGTCGTTTTCACGGATGAAGTCGCCCGGTCCGCGCTGTTTCAGGTCGAATTCCGCGATCTTGTAACCGTTGTTCTCTCGCTCCATGAGCTTCAGACGTTCTTCCGCCGTCGCCCCGGGCGAATCCGACATCAGTATGCAGTACGACGCGAACCTGCCGCGTCCGACGCGTCCTCTGAGCTGGTGCAGTTGAGAAAGCCCGAAGCAGTCCGCGTCTTCAACCAGCATCACCGTGGCGTTCGGCACGTTGATACCGACCTCGATAACCGTGGTCGAGACGAGGATATCGAGCTCGCCGCGCTCGAACGCGCCCATGACGGCGTTCTTCTCCGAGCTCTTCATCCTGCCGTGCAGATAGCCGACGCGAAGATCCGGGAACACGTCCGTGCAAAGCGTCGCGGCGTAGTTAACCGCGGCTTTTCTGCGCTTCATCTCCCTGTCGTAATTCTCCGCCGAGAAACCCTCCGTGAGCGCTTCGAGCGGGATGAGTCCGTCGTCCTCCGTCTCCTCCACACCCGGGCAGACGATATACGCCTGCCTGCCCTGCGCCACCTGATCTCTGATGAATCCGTATACGGCGTCGCGGCTGCTCTCGTCGCGGTACGCCGTGCGCACCGTGCGCCTTCCGGGCGGCATCTCGTCGATAACGGATACGTCAAGATCGCCGAAAAGCACGAGCGCGAGCGTGCGCGGGATCGGCGTCGCGCTCATGACGAGCATGTGCGCGCCCGTTCCTTTTTTCAGCAGGGCTTCGCGCTGATTCACGCCGAAACGGTGCTGTTCATCGCAGATCACGAGGCCGAGATTCCTGAACGCGACCTTGTCGGTGATCAGCGCGTGCGTGCCGATAACGAGATCGCATTCACCGTTTTCAAGGGCTTCGTAGACTTCCTTTTTCGCCTTGGCGGTGACGTCGCCGGTAAGCAAACATACTTTTTTTCCGAACGACGCGAAAAGCCCGGCCGTGTCCTCGAAATGCTGGCGCGCGAGTATCTCCGTCGGCACCATAAGCGCCGACTGATATCCGTTCTCCGATGCGATATACGCCGCAAGCTGTGCGCAGACCGTTTTGCCGGAACCGACGTCGCCCGAGACCATACGTCTCATCGGCGCGGTCCTGCCGCGGCCGGTCATATCGGAGTAGATCTCGTTCATGACGCGCTTCTGCGCGTTCGTCGGCTCGAACTCCATCGCCGCGCGGAACGCGGAGCAGTCGCACGGGCGCATTTCGGCGCGCGGACCGGCGTCGTCACGCTTTCTGCGGCTCCTCGCATTCTTCGCGAAGCCGAACAGCTCCTCGAACGCGAGGCGGCGCTTCGCGTCGCTGATCTGCTGCAGCGACGTCGGGTGATGGATCGCGCGCACGGCGTCCGTGCGGCTCATCAGCCCTTCAGCCGAGACGACCTCGTCGGGAAGGTTCTCCGGCAGTACGGTGTCGGTCCGGTCGACGATCGACGATATCAGCCTGTTGATCCGCACTGAGCTGAATCCTTCCGTTGCCGGATACACCGGATACAACGGCAGAAGCGAGTCGCTGTACGGTTCGTACACCGGAGAGTTCAACTCGACGTGTTTACCGCGCCTGCTGACCTTTCCGTAGAACCTGTACGAGGCGCCGACGGTGAAGGCGGTCCTGACGTAATTCTGATTGAAGAACGTCACCGTGCAGCCGCCCGTGCCGTCTCCCGCCGGGAGTTTGAACAGCATCAGACCGCTGCGCGTCTTCGCGGACGTCGGCGGAGCCATGACCGTCAGCACGAACGACGCCGTCTCCCCGTCCTCGGCGGCGGCTACCGTCTTCACGTTCCCGCGGAACTCGTAAGCGCGCGGAAAATGATAGAGCAGGTCTTCCACGGTGCCGATGCCGAGCTTTTTGAGCTTTTCGGCGACCGCGGGGCCGACGCCGGACAGACGTTTTATTTCGGCGGTCATATCAACGGTCATTTTCTGAATATCCTCTCAAATCCGTACTTTTTGCGGAGCTTCGCCACGTACAGCACCGTCAGCAGTCCGATGACGTAATCACAGAGCAGAAACGCGAAATTCGCCAGCGCCAGAGTGACGTAGAACATCAGCGTCCCGACGCCGAAAATATCGTCAAGCAGTGCGAAATGCGCGGTGATCGCGTACAGCGCGATATACAGCGCGTTGAAGTATACCAGCTTGAGGATATATCCGACGATCTTTTTCGGCCGGTCGAAAAACGGCTTTATGATCGGATATAGCCCGATGAAAAAGACGTAGCAGAGCGGCGCGAATTTGTGCGGCACGATCAGCATCGAAAGTATCGAAACGGCAAGATACACGGCGAAAGCCGGCTTTTTGCCGTATTCGCACAGAAGTACGATCGTGAAAAGCACTGTCATCATGGCGATGACGAGATCGAGCACCTGGAAAACGCTCGAAAGGTACATTATAACAAGCTCGGCGGCGGAGAAAATGCCGCACAGGGCTATGAGCTTCAGTCTGTTCTTGTCTCTCATAATTTTCTATCTGCAAAAGGAGCTGCACAGGCAGTTAAGGCACGCGAGCGTCTGACAGATCGAGCAGATGTCGCAGTCCGATGTCTGCGCCGTGCGGTAAGTGCCGTCCGCACGGTTCACGTCGCGCTCGAGCATGTCGAGCAGCTGACGGTATTCCTCGTTGCCGGGGTCGAGCGAACAAGCCGTGCTCGCCGCGGTGTGAGCGTCGTAATACCAGCCGCGAAGCACGCAGACGCAGGCGCGCAGATAGTGCCACTCGGCGCCGCGGTCTGCGGGGTTGACCGTGTTCAGCAGCTGTTCCGCCTCGTCCGGCATGCTGGAATTGATGTACTGCCTTATCGTCGCGTAGATCCCGACGCCGCCGTTCCTCGGCCCCTGATACGAATATCCGGAGGACGAGCCGGAGCCCGACGACGAGCCGCTTTTA
The DNA here is from genome assembly GCA_017958705.1 of Clostridia bacterium. Lineage (GTDB taxonomy): Bacteria > Bacillota > Clostridia > Oscillospirales > CAG-272 > UBA1248. The sequence continues at coordinate 2,215 of JAGDCE010000068.1, read as the reverse complement.
TCCTTCTGTATGCTTTCATACGCCGCGTTGATCTCCTTCATAGTCTCCTCGGCGCGCGCCCTCTGCGAGGGGTCCGTGAAGCTGTCGGGATGATACCGCTTCGCAAGCGCACGGTACGCTTTTTTTATTTCTTCGTCTGTGGCCCCGCGTGATACGCCGAGCACCTCATACGGATCTCTTGCCATTATTTACCGTTTCCCTTTCCTTCGGTCCTGTCAGACGCGACTTTCTTCGCGATATCGATCATACCGAGTCTCATTATATTGTCCGCGACGGACGACGCGTCGCCGAGGCCGCCCTCGAGCTGCAGCTCGGATGCCGCGCGGTCCGCCCAGATGCACATGGCGCCGTAGGCGGCGTGCAGACGCTCCGGCACGTCCGTGTCGCCGTATCGCAGCGGGTTGTACGCGTCCTTCTTTTCGTCTTTTTCAAGATCGTCGCAGGCATCGGCGGCGTATATGAACCGGCCGGTATAGTTGCCGATCATGGCCGCGCTTTTCTTTTTGTCATCCGGCGCGCCGAGCTCGAAATATCTGCCGAGCATGTCGCCGAAGCAGGATGCCGCGCGGTCTAGCCCCGGGCTCTTCTCCGCTTCGATCTCATGCAGGCGGCGCAGACATTCTTCCGTATAAGCGCCGTCGAGCTCCGCGATCTTCTCCGCCGCGCGCTTCATCTTCCTGCACAAAGGCAGGCTGATCTTGGCCGAAAGACGCTTTATGCCGCGCTCGTCGCTGATCTTGTCGAGCACGGAGTAATACGTAAGATGCGCCGAGACCGCGGCGGAATACCTGAGTATATCGCAGTCCTTCGCGACAGGCTTTTTGCGGAGCGGATTGAGCCCGCATCTGCCGGGATACACCTCGAACGTGTAACCGTGAAGCGAGGCGAGCACGAACGCAAGGAACACCGCGTCGTAAGAAAGGCTGAGGCGTGAAAACCACCTTGTGCCGCGCCCCATACTTTTGCAGAGCCCGCAGTAGACGGCTTTGTAAAGTTCGTTTTCGCGTACCTTCAGTTCCGGTACGAAAGGTTTTACGTACCCGAACATATCACAAAAACAGCTGGATGAGCGTGCCGACGGCGACGCTGATCACGAATATGTAGCCGATTATCAGCAGATTGTCTTTTATATGCTTGTTCGCCTTGAGAAGCGACAGATAACCGATGCCGGATCCGACCGACAGACCGGCGAACACCGCGCCGAAGCCGATCGAGCCGGAGATATAAAGCTTCGTGAGAACCACGGAGCCTGCGCAGTTCGGGATCAGACCGATCAGACCGGCGAAAAGCGGCTGGAGCATCCTGTTCCTCTCCGCAAAGCCCGAGATCGCCTCCTCGCCGATGAAATAAACGGCGAGCCCCATTACAACGTTGACGGCGAGGATGAAAAGCAGGACCTCGCCCGAGCGTTTGAGTGCGGACAGAAATACGTTGTCATCGCATTTTTCACCGCAGTGGTGGTGATGCGCTTCCTCTATTTTGTCGCATTCGTCGCAGTCGTGCTCGTGGATATGATGACCGGCGCCGAATCTGTGTTTTCTGAAGATAAGATCGAACAGATACCCCGCCGCGACCGCGAAAGCGACCTTCGACAGAAGCAGAGGTATTATGGAGCCGATGCGTGTTATATCGGCGAGAAGCACCGGGATCGACTCGTCGGAGCACGAGATGAACACTGCTACGAGCGTCCCCGCGCCAACGGCGCCTGCCGAGAACAGATGCGATACCGCAACGCTCATCCCGCACTGCGGGATACAGCCGAGAACGGCGCCGCCGGGCACGCCGAATTTGCCGTTTGTGAGAAATTCCGCGAGCTTGTTCGACGAGCGGTGCTCGAGATATTCAAGTAATAAATACGCCGCAAAAAGAAACGGTATGAGCTTCGCCGTATCTATCAGAGCGTCAAGTAAAACTTCAAGTATTTCCATTTTACACGTCCAAGTCAAGATTATATCAGTGTAATTATATATTAAAATCTTCTCGAATGCTCTACGTAAATTGAAAACATTTTGCAAATAACTGCGCCGATACGACGCCTGCCGGAGAATCGCTTGCACGGCGTTCCTGGTGGGTCTCCCGCCCCTCAAATACCCCCACCCCCCTGTTCCCCTCCCATCTCTGATGGGGCACGCGACCGATCCCCTGTAGGGCGGGGGCTTACGTGAACCCCCGTTGCTCTCCGGTTCGCAACGGGGAACCCCTATGCTCCCGCCGT
>JAGDCE010000067.1 GCA_017958705.1 Clostridia bacterium | reverse complement strand
TTTTCATAATCATAATCGTGCAGATACCCAACCGCCATCCAGTGCTCGCGATCCTCACCGAAATGCTCCGCCATGGCGCCCATCGCATACATGACGTTTTTCGCGTGGATAATCAGATGTTCCTCGCTCACCTGCGAGTCGTGCAGTTCCTTTGCTCTTTTAAATGTAAGCATACCGTTTCGTCCTCTCTTTCAACTTTATTAATAATAGCACAAAACGGCGAAAAAATAAAGAATATTCAAAGTTATTCGCTAAAAAAGAAAAGTTGAGGTTATCGCAAAGCATTCCCGTGCGTTGATTTTCATATAAAATGGCACAAGTTAAAGATAATCATTAGATATAACTTCGATTCTACAATGAAAACTTTATACCAGTCCCTTGAAAACCTACTAAACATAGGGTATAATGGGGTTATCAAAAAACGAGGTGGACAAAATGAGGATCTCGACAAAAGGACGGTATTCCCTGAGAATGCTTGCGGATCTCGCCCGGCACGGCGACGTTGCTAAAAGGCAGGAAATATCCAAAAAATATCTCGAACAGATCATACCGATTTTCAATAATTCCGGCATTCTGCGGGCAAATCGGGGTTCGCAGGGCGGATATATGCTCGCAAAGCCCGCTTCGCAGATCACGGTCGGCGACGTGCTTCGCCTCACGGAGGGAACGCTTGCCCCTGTGGACTGCGCCGCAGACGATCCGGCACAATGCACACGCAGCGCGGATTGTTATACACTTCCCGTGTGGCAGGGCCTTTACCGTTTGATCAGCGACTATCTCGACGGGATCACTCTGCAAACGCTTCTTGACCAAAAGAAAGAACGCGACGGTTACGATTACGTGATATGATTCTTACGAAAACGCCCGGATCGGGCGTTTTTTGTAAATTTTCAGAAACAGAAGTCGACAGGCATTGACTTTTCACGTTCGATAAAGTATAATACAATAATAACATACTAAACTGATAGGTTTTATCTGTTATATAGAAAAACCGAGGATAATACATACAAGAAATGAATCCCTATGGTAAAGACAAAATACTGTTTATCCGAATAGACGGGATCTATTGCGAGCACTGCGTAGAGACGATCACGCTGGCGCTGAGATCGCTTGACGGCGTGGAAACGGCGACGATCCGCCAAAACGTTGCTGAGATCTCCGGCGAAAAACTCCCTTCACCGGACGTTATCGTCGATACGATCCGCAAGAGCGGATACGAAACGGACGAAAACAGAATAAGCGCAAGCCGGGCAAAGGTTGCCCGCACGGTGAGGTGGTATGAATTTCTCCTGATCGCCGCCGTGATCGTCGCAGCTGCCGCCGGCGTCCGCCTGATTTTCGGCTATAATATCTTTAACGCGATCCCGGTCGTTGACAGCAGTCTGTCCTACGGGATGCTGTTCGTCACGGGACTGCTTACGAGCATTCACTGCGTCAGTATGTGCGGTGCGATCGGGATATTCGCTTCGTCCGAGTCAAATACCGTGCGCAGCTTCATGCGGCCGATCCTGTACAACGCCGGACGCGTGATCTCCTATACCGTGATCGGCGGTATTGTTGGACTTATCGGAAGCGCGTTCAGCCTCAATATGACCCTTCGCGGCGTCGTTATCATCATTGCCGCCGTATTCATGCTTTTGATGGCGCTTTCAATGATGGGGCTTTTCTCCTTTCATTTGCCGAGAGTCTTTACGGTACGTACAAACGGAAAAAAGCTCGGCGCGTTCGTCATCGGACTGCTGAACGGGCTTATGCCGTGCGGACCGCTGCAGGCAATGCAGATCTATGCGCTGTCTACCGGCAGCGTCTGGCGCGGTGCACTTTCCATGGCGCTCTTTGCGCTCGGTACGGTCCCGCTGATGCTGATCTCCGGGGCGGCGATCAATTTATCCAAAGGAAAATTGAAAATTGTCATCGGAAAAATCGCCGCCGTACTTATGGTGATACTCTCTGTATCCATGCTGAATCGCGGACTTCTTTCTCTTGGCATAGATGTGACAAATGTTTTTCCGTCAAAGTACGACGGATATATCGCGGCGACGGTGGAGGACGGCGTTCAGACCGTGGAATTCGATCTCGATTTCGATTCCTATGCCGACGTCGTTGTTCAGAAAGGAATCCCGGTGAAGATCACCGTTCACGCAAACGAGGAAAAGATCACCGGGTGCAATAACGAGATCGTCAGCCGCGACTTCGGTTTCGATGTGCCGCTTACGGCGGGAGACAACGTCATCGAATTCACTCCTGCCGAGGAGGGCGATTTCGTCTACACCTGCTGGATGAATATGATTACGAACCACATCAAGGTAATAGACGATCCGGACTATTTCAAATAGGTGAATTTATGGAACATTATAACGTAACGGGAATGAGCTGCGCCGCGTGCCAGGCGCGCGTGGAAAAGGCGGTTTCGGCAGTGCCGGGAGTCGCCTCCTGCGCCGTCAGCCTGCTGACGAATTCGATGGGCGTGGACGGAACGGCGGCGAGCGCGGATATTATCAAAGCCGTCGAAAAGGCGGGCTACGGCGCGTCGCTTAAAGGCGCGGGAAAGAAAGCCGCCGCCGATGACGACGCCCTCGCCGACGCCGAAACGCCGAAGCTTCGCCGCCGCCTGATCGCGTCGGTCGCCTTTCTCGTCGTCCTTATGTATATCACGATGGGACACAATATGCTTTCGTGGCCGGTGCCGCCGTTCTTCGAGCATAACCACCTCGGGCTGACGCTCCTCCAGCTCCTGCTGTCAGCGGCGGTGATCGTCATCAATCAAAAGTTCTTCATCAGCGGTACGAAAGCGCTGATTGCCCGTGCACCGAATATGGATACGCTCGTATCCCTCGGCTCCGCCGTATCGTTTGCGTGGAGCGCGTATGTCTTTTTCAAAATGACGTATATGGTCACGCAGGGCGCCGACAATATGGCGCTGATGGCGCTTTACCACGACGAGCTATACTTTGAATCCGCCGCCATGATTCCGGCGCTCATCACAGTCGGCAAGCTGCTCGAATCCATCTCCAAGGGCAAGACCACAAACGCTCTGAAAAAACTGATCAAACTGAAACCCAAAAAGGCGCGAATCATCCGCGACGGCGAGGAAGTTGAAGCGGATATCGACGAGGTGCGTCCGGGCGATATCTTCGCAGTAAAGCCTGGTGATGCCGTGCCTGTTGACGGCATCGTGATCGAAGGCGAGAGCGCCGTTGACGAGAGCGCGCTCACCGGTGAATCCGTTCCGGTCGACAAGACCGCAGGAGACCGCGTTAGCGCGGCGACGATCAACCGCTCGGGATATCTTAAATGTCAGGCGACAAGAGTCGGCGAAGATACGGCGATCAGTCAGATTATCAAAATGGTCTCTGACGCCGCCGCGACCAAGGCC
>JAGDCE010000066.1 GCA_017958705.1 Clostridia bacterium | reverse complement strand
CGGGAGGGGAACAGGGGGTTTGGGGGTGGCGAGGCTTTAGCCGAGCCGTGAGGGGTGGGCGACCCCCAAATTCGTCGCGAAGCGACTCCTTTATGCCCCGCGTAATTTTCGTCGTAGGGCGGGGGCTTGCTCCCGCCGTTTTCCCGAGGCACCGGGTCTTCGAGGGCGCCGACCCCTACCGGTGTTCGCGCTGCCCCCTCAGATCTCTGATCTGCGGGAGGGGAAAGGGGGTATGGGGGATTTGAGGGGTGGGCACTCCCCCGGGGGGCGCCGTCAGGCGCTGTGAACGTCGCGAAGCGACTCCTTAATTCGCCGCAGGCGAACATCATAAGGCGCAGCCTTACATCATTCCCGCAGGGTATATCATGTTCCGCGCGTCGAAACATATCATCATTATAATAAAATCCCGCCGGGCCGTGTGGTCGGGCATTGAGAAACCCTGCATTGCAGGTTGGTGTCCTCTCCCGCACTTTGCGCTCCCAGCGTCTCCGTGTCCCGTGCGCGTTGCCGCTTGAACAGGGGACAGGGAGGAGGTCTGCATCCCGATACGGGAAGCCCGGACTCCATTATTCTCTCGTGGGTTTTAACACCCGTACCATCACTAACCAAGCAGGATAGTGTATTATCTGAACAATTTATTGCCGTTTATATCGATGTATTCGTATTTCTCGGCTTTGTTTCGCGTCGACGTGAGCGTCCTGTTCATTCTCCGTCTTCTTCGTCGTAATCGATCTCGGAGTTGAGATATTCGTCTATCTCGTCTGCGACCGTGTCGAATTCATCGTCGTCGTCAACGGTGACGAGCATCGTTTCGCCTTCCTCTTCCTCCGCGCGCAGGATGACGTATCCGTCCTCCTCGCCTTTTTCCGGTTTTTCCGGCAGCAGCGCGTAATACTGCGCGCCGTTGTATTCGATCACGCAAAGGACTATGAATCTCTCTTCTTTCCCGTCCTCGTCGGTCAGGGTTATTATTTCATCCTGGTCAAACAGTTCTTCTGACATATGGGTAATTCCTTTCTGTTTCCGTTATCTATATTTTATACCATTTTTGCATAATTGTCAAGATAGCAGAGCTACAAAAAGAAACTTTATTTACGTTTACCGAAATTGTGTTGACTTTTGGCCGCAGATAGTTTATAATATAGCGAAAATACGCTTCAAGGACGGTCCGGAATGGGTTTCAGAGAAAAAATTGCGCGCTTCATGAGCGGAAGATACGGCAGCGACGCGCTGAACACTTTCATCCTCATAGTCTGCATCATACTGCTTACGGTCGCGATGTTCTTCACGGGCGTGCCCTCGTACGTGCTTCGCGGCGCCGCGCTGCTTCTTCTCGCGGTCAGCATCTATCGCACGATGTCGCGCAAAGTCGAAAAGCGGCGAGCCGAAAACGCGGTGTATCTGCGTATATTCTACGCGGTAAAATCGTTTTTTATCCGTCAGTTCAACAGGATCAGATATATAAAAAAATACAGATACAGAAAATGCCCGGGCTGCAAGAACCATCTGCGCCTGCCTTATAAAAAAGGCGGCCACGAGGTGAAATGTCCGAAGTGCGGCACAACTTTCAGCGTTAAGCTGTGAAAGGAGCGAATATGACGAGAATTCTTATAGCGGACGACGACAGATCGATAGCCGAGCTGATATCCGACGCGCTGACCGACGAGGGATACGTGACGGAGATCGTCGGCGACGGCGAGGAGGCGCTGAGGCGCATCACCGCCGATCCCGACTATTCGCTCATAATCCTTGATGTGATGATGCCGAAGACGGACGGCCTCGAGGTCTGCCGCCGCGTGCGCGAGCGCGTTAACTGTCCCATCATCTTCGTCTCCGCGAAAAACCGCACGATCGACACGCTCCTCGGCCTCGGCATGGGAGCCGACGACTACGTCGCCAAGCCGTTCGTACTCGACGAGCTCGTAGCGCGCGTCAAGGCGCACATCCGCCGCGAACAGCGCTCCTCGCCTGTCAGCGAATCGAACGTCATCAGATGCGGGCAGATCGAGATACACCGCGACACTTATTCAGCGTACAAGGCCGGGCGCAAGATACCGGTATCGGCGCGCGAATTCCAGCTTCTGCAGTATATGATGGAAAACGAGGGCAAGGTGCTCTCGCGCGATCAGATATTCGAGGCGGTCTGGGGCACGGATTACGGCGATCCCGGCACCGTCGCGGTCAACATTAAGAACCTGCGCGACAAGATAGACGTCGAGGGCAAGTATATTAAAACGGTCTGGGGCGTCGGCTACAAGTTCACACCCGTCGAATGATATGAAATTAGGAACGAAAGTGAGCCTTGTGATCGTGGCGGTATTCGTGATAAACGCGGCGGTCACGGTACTCTTCACGATGCCGGATTCCAATCCGGCGGTATCGGTCGCGGTCATAGTCTCGACTCACCTCATCACGCTGTTTCTTGCGATACTGGCGATACATCTCATCGTCACGCGCCCGTTGAAAGAGCTGAAAAAGAGCATGAGGAACTACCGCGCCGGCAACAAGCCGGGCCGCGTACAGCGCAGCGACGAAATCGGCGAACTGTACAACAGCTTCAGCAGTCTGTCGTCTCAGATCGACGCGGAGCGTTCCGCACAGAACAGGATCATCGCCTCGATCTCACACGACATCAAAACGCCGCTCACCTCCGTCATGGGTTACGCGGAATTTTTGAAAAACCCGAATCTGAGCGAGGCGAGGCGCGAAAAATACATCAACGTGATCTACGACAAGGCGAAGGACATACAGGACACGGTCCTCGGCTTTGACGATTATCTCAGCCACAACCTCGACCTCAATCTCAAGCGCGAATTCATGACCGTCGCCGATCTGATCGACGGCGCGGTCGAGGATATGAAGACCGACGCGATCGGCTCGCAGGTGACCGTCAGCGGCGACTGCGGCAGCTGCGGCGCAACTCAGGTCTACGTCGACCGTCAGCGTCTGCACAGGGTATTCATGAACGCCGTTTCAAACTCCGTAAAGCATTCCGGCAAGGACGATCTGCATATCGTCATATCGGCGGAAAGCTCCGGCGACGACGTTTTGATAAAGATCCGCGACGACGGACGCGGAGTCAAGCCCGATCAGCTCGAAAAGATCTTCGAGCCGCTTTACACCACGGACAAGAGCCGTTCCGTCGCCGGTCTCGGTCTTTCGATCTGCCGTCAGATCGTCGGCTCGCACGGCGGCACGATATACGCCGAGAGCGAATACGGCAAATACTTCGCCGTATGCTTCACGCTTCCCGCCGTCACCGCCGGCAAAACACAGGCATGACCTGAGCGCCCCGCGCCGCATCGTTTAAGCATGTGCCGAGAAGGCTCATGTCCGAGACGAGCGAGTGGGGCTTTTTTTCCGCATCGTCCATATACATCGGCACAAAATAAAAATTCTTGCGGTTCAAAAGCGTCCCGATGTTGCAAAGATTCGCGCCGAGCGCGTCGTTTGAGCAGAGCGCGATCAGCACCGGTCTGTCGGCGCGGAGCGTCGCCTTGGCGGCAAGCGTGACCGGCGTGTCTGAGACGCCGTGCGCGAGCTTCGACAGCGTGTTTCCGGTGCAGGGACAGATAACGAGCAGATCGAGCGGCTCGGCGGGTCCGAGCGGTTCGGCTCCGGTAAGAGTCGTGACCGGTTCTCTGCCGCAGATCCGTGTCACCGCCGCCGTCAGCTCGGAGGCGGCGCCGAAGCGCGTGTCCGTTTTAGCGGCGCAGAACGACAGCACCGGCACGATCTCATGCTCGGCTGCAAGCGCCTCAAGCGCGCACAGCGCTTTTTTATGCGTGCAGAACGAGCCGCAGATGCAGAATCCTATCTTCATACCACGCCTCTCATTTCAAGCGCCGAGCAGATCGCGTCGGCGATATATCCGCCGGCGGACACCGGCGCCGTTTTCCCGGGAAGCGACAGTGCGTGGATCACTCTGACGCCGAAATGCGCCGCCGCGTCCCCGTCGACTCCTCCCGGCATCGAGGCGAGGTCGACGACCGGAGTGCCTTTCGGGACGAAAGAAAGCACGTTTGCGTCGACGACCGTGTCGGGCACCGTGTTGACAACGACGTCCGCGTCCGGGATAACTCGGCAGAGGCGTTTGAAATCACACGCCCCGAAGCCCGAGCACTGCGCGCGGGCGAGCTGTTCGGCGCGCCTCGCGCACACAGTAACGTCGCATCCCGCGGCTTTGAAAAGCTCCGCGACGGCGAATCCCACTCTGCCGAAGCCGAGTACGAGCACGCGCAGACCGAGCAGCGTCACCGGCAGCTCGCGCAGACACAACTCGAGCGCGCCCTCCGCCGTGGCGCGCGCGTTTTTCACGGTAAGCACCTCGTCCTTCATATAGTCTGTCACCGTCAGCCCCGCCGCTTCCGCCGCGTCGTACAGCGACGGGCGGCAGACGCCGGCGAAAACGAGCTGCGACGGCCGCAGCTGCGAGATCAGCCCGTCGATCCTTATCTCTGACCGGCTGAACGGGCAGTTTATCCGGCAGCCGTCCGCGGTATACGGCACCGGAAGTATCACGGCGCCGGCGCCGGCGAGCGCGTCGGCGACCGATCCGCATCTGACCGCGCCGCCGCAGTCGGCAGAGGCGTGATCGAAGCCGCAGAAACAGGTCTCAAAGCCCCTCGCCGAAAGCGATGACGCGCAGTAGAGCATCCGCAGATCCCCGCCGATCACGGCGAGTTTTATATCCTTTATATCCGTCATATCAGATTCTCCGTTATGAAATGGCATACGCCTGTATTATTATATTCCGGGCGGCTCGCCGCGGTCAGTGCGTGACGCCGAAAAAGGCGAAAAATGTAAAAAGTTAAACAAAATTTAAATTTAATTTAAGCGCATGCGATAAATATGGTGTAAAATATTCAACATAAGGATTGAAAGGATCTTATCCGATGAACGAGAGTAAGGATTACAGCAAAAAAATCATAACGGTCCCGAACATTATCTCGATGTTCCGCCTGCTTCTCATACCCGTATTCGTATGGACGTACGTTAAAATGCACGATAATCTGCTGACCGTGATACTTCTGACCGTATCCGGGATAAGCGATATCGCGGACGGCTTCATAGCGCGCCGCTTCAACATGGTAAGCGACCTCGGCAAGGCGCTCGACCCCGTGGCTGACAAGCTGACTCAGCTCGCGATGCTGACCTGCCTCGTGTACAGATATAAATACATGCTGATACCGCTTCTGCTTCTCGCGGTGAAAGAAATAATCGCCGGCACGACCGGACTCGCCGTCATAAAGGCGACGAACCGCGTCCTCGGCGCAGAATGGCACGGCAAGCTCGCGACGGTATCGCTTTACGTGATGATGGCGATCCATCTGGTCTGGCCGATCGTCGCGCCGCCCGATATCCCGCAGACGGTCTCGATCATAACCGTCGCCGTCGCGACCGCGCTGGTCCTTCTCTCCTTCGTCCTCTATACCGTCCGCAACATCAGGATGATCAGGGGCGCGCAGAGCAAGGAAAACGCCGAAAACAAAGAAGAGATGTAAATAAGCGGCATAGCCGCCGTAAAATAAAAGGAAAAGATATCATGAGCACAACTTACGTATTCTACAATCCTCTTGCAGGCAACGGCAGCTGTCCTGAGGAAGTCAAGCGTCTTGAGGGATACTTCGGCGAAGGCTGCGCGTTCTGCGACATGACCAAGCCCGAAACATACGGACAGACGCTCGGATCCATACAGCCGGACGACAAACTCGTCATCTGCGGCGGAGACGGCACTCTGAACCGCATCGTAAACCTGCCGGTACAGCTCCCGTCGTGCGAGATACTTTATTATCCGTGCGGAAGCGGCAACGATTTCGCGCACGATCTCGGAAAGAACCGCTGCGACGATCCGTTCCCGATCAACGAATATCTCGCGAAGCTCCCCACCGTGACGGTAAAGGGAAAGACGTGCAAATTCATAAACGGTATAGGCTACGGCATTGACGGCTACTGCTGTGAGGAAGGCGACAAACAGCGCGCGCAGTCCGACAAGCCCGTGAATTACACGAGCATCGCGATAAACGGGCTGCTCTTCCACTACAAGCCCACGAAAGCCACCGTGACGGTGGACGGAGTCGAGCACATTTTCGAAAAAGCGTGGCTCGCGCCCACGATGAACGGCAGATTCTACGGCGGCGGCATGAACGCGGCGCCGGCGCAGGACCGTCTGCACAACGAAACGCTGTCCGTAATGCTCTTCCACGGAGCCGGCAGGATAAGAACGCTCGCGGTGTTCCCCTCCATCTTCAAGGGTGAGCACATCAACCACAAAAAGATGGTCACCGTCCTGACGGGCAAAGAGATAAAAGTCAGCTTCGATTCTCCGCGCGCCCTGCAGATCGACGGCGAAACGGTACTCGACGTAAGCGAATACTCGGCGAAAGCGCCCGATTAAT
>JAGDCE010000065.1 GCA_017958705.1 Clostridia bacterium | reverse complement strand
GCAGTATATATGCTCTTGCACACATAATATCGGAGGATCTGTCTACGATTGCCGGATAAGCGGCGAGGAATTCGAGCCGTTTACCGACTGGAAGATACCGGAGCATTCGATGGGCGAGATAAGAAGTATGCTCGCAAAGCAGACGCTTCTTATAATGAAAGCGGATAAGCTTGATACCGAAAGCTTCGACAGCGATAAACTCGTCATTTACTGGAGCGTCGATAAGAACGGACAGCTTTATGCAAATTCCGAATACATCGCGGCAATCACGGATAAAACCGAAAAGCAGTTCGGCTGTGAAGGCCACGCGCACGTTTTCAACAAAGTCAGCGTCACGATATCAGGCAATACGATAACTCTGCGTGAATATCCGGCGACGGCAAGCTGACGGCTATTAAAAGACCTTTCGTCATGATCGCCGTTCTAAGTCTTATAAACGAAAAGCCTTCCCGAATCAGGGAAGGTTTTTTATTCGTTTATTATTCTCCGAGTACTTTTATCAGCGCGGTGAGGTTTATCGCTGTCTCCCACGGGCGGCACCGGGTGCCGGCCTGTTCTCCGTTCTCATAATACTCGCTCCACGCGCCGAACTCATCTTTGATTGACATCATCCTGTCGATCGTATCCGCGTCGTAACCGAGCGTATACAGCGCCATGCCGTATTCGTAGCCGACGAAGCGGCGGCGCGAGGGCAGCGATTCGAGCACCTTTTCCGCGATCTTTTTCGCCGTATCGTCCGGGATCAGCGACGCGCCGACAAAAGCCGGGCACAGCACGGCGGCCTCAATTGAAAAGCGTCTGCCGTACAGACCCGGGAAGAACGGCGGAAGGTCCTTGTTAAGGCAGTCCGGGCAGACGTAATCGCCGTTCTTGTTCCTGAAGCCCATGCCGAGACCGTGCCCGCAGAGGAGCGGTCCGCCGGGGCGTACGGTCGGCGCGAAGCCGCTGTCCGGGCAGTTGCAGTAAAACGTCCCGTCTTCACCGAAAAACCGCGCTTTATAGCATTTTTCAATCTCTTCCCTGTCGGCTCTTATCGCTTTTTCAAGTTCTTCGGGCAGCTTCACCGCCCCGATCCCGAGTATCTCCGTGATCGCCTGATCGTAAAGCGCCGTCGCCTCGGCGGAGCCGTCGTTTATCGCGCTGCGCGGCAGAAACCCGCCGGCGATATACGTCTCGTCGCCGTTGAAAGTCAGCATCCCGGCCGTCATAGCGCCGTGCTGGGCGTAAAGACAATATTCGATCAGCGGCAGACCTTTCTTTAGCGTTTCGGCGTCGCCGGTCTGCTTATAATACGCCGTGAACATCAGCACGAGATATCCGGTGATCTCCGTGTCGTCGTTTTCGTGGACGTGGAACGCGTATTCGCTCATGCCCTGCGCGTTCCTTATCCTGCCGTTGTCGGAGAACACGCCGATATAGTATTCTAGCATCGCCTTGGCGTGCGAAAAAGCGCGCGCGGCGAGGAAAAAGCGAAACACGCCGTAGTTGTCGCGGACGTAGCTCAGATGATAGTTGTATCCGGCGAGGACAGAGCCTTTCTCCGACTGCTGAGACACGATCACGTCGTAGCCGTCGCAGATCTGCCGGTAATACGGATGATCCGCACCGATGCCCAAATCCCTTTCGGGATAAAGCCGCGCGTCGCGCTCGTCGTACAGCGCCGGAAGCTCGTCCGAGGCGCCGTCGAGCTGTGCGAAAAGCCCCTCCGGCGTATGAGAGAACGCGAACGTCAGAAGCGCTTCCCCGTCAGCCTCGACCGAAAGCTCAGACGGCGACTGAATCTTCATTTTCACGTCGCCCGAATATCTGAGCGCAGCGTAACGGAATTTATTCGACGTGTAAGCCCCGGGCTTTCCGTCGACGTACTCAAAGATATACGTCGGGGCGCCGGGCTTCGTTATTGTCATCACGGTGTTTTCGTACGGCGTGGGGCTGACGTGACCGTTTTCAAAACTGACGGTGAGCGCGCATTTCCCGCTTATCCGTCTGAAAAACAGGTCTTTTCCCGACGGTATATAGTCGAGCAGCTCGTATCCGGCGGCTCTGTGCCGATAGGCTGTGCGCGACAGCTTCTCTGTCTTCGCCTCAGGCCCGACCGGCTTTATGCGAAACGCACCGGGCGACGAATACTCCGGCCCGAAAGCCTGAAATATCTCCGCTCCGCTGCCGTAAACGCAGACTCTGCCGTTACCCATGCAGTGTACTTTCATATATCCTCCCGTAATTCGTCGGGTGTGATCCCGAGATCGAACGCGAGTCTTGACAGGATGTATTTGTCCCTTATATCCGACGTGTGCGCAAACGCCGCCGCGGCGCTCTCCGCGCTTTCGCCGAAGTCCTCGGGCTTTACAGGATGACCGATTTTTTCAAACAGCGCTTCGAGCTCATCCGCGGGGATAAGCTCTTCATCCATGATCTTCAGTATCTGTTCCCGGTGCGCGGCGATTATATCGAATCTGAGCAGACATTTTTCCGCGTCGTATTTGCCCTCTTTGTCCTCTATGGCGATTATCTTATCCGCCGAGGCGCCGAAGTAATCTCTGACATCTTTTTCCCATTTTTCGCGGTCAAAGGCTCTGATGTGTTCCTCGGCTTTTTTTCTTTCCGGGATCATTTTTCTGAGCTTTTCGTATTTTCGCAGGCTGAGCAGCGTGCCGACTCCGACCTGTATGCCGTGAAGCTCGCACTGCCGGTGTTCTTCAAGGCACCTCATGTCCCACAGATGCGAGTAATAGTGCTCGACGCCCGACGCCGGGCGCGAACAGCCGGCGTACGTCATGGCAAACCCTACGAGGCAAAGCCCGTTTATTATCGCCTCGACCGCCGCGGGATCCCCGTTCGCCGCCGCTTCCGCGTTTTCAAACGCCGCCTTGCGGTAAGTGCGCATCATCTGCGCAACCTCGTTGCAGTAGTATTCGCCGTTTATCAGCGCGCTGATGCGCCACTCGCAGATAGAAACGTATTTCGCGATCATGTCGCCGATACCGGCGAGCAGCAGTTTTTTCGGCGCCTTCGAGATGATTTCCGTGTCGGCGATGAGCGCGTCGGGGCATTTGCAGGCGACCGACGATTTCACGCCGTCGTATATCACCGACGCCGAATCCGACGTGTATCCGTCCATCGAAGGACAGCTCGGTACGTAGATATACGGCAGATCTCCCGGCGTGGCGACGAGTTTGCAAAGGTCGTTCACGACGCCTCCGCCGACGCCGACGACCGCGTCGTATCCGCGCGGGAAGCTCATAATCAGATTGCCGAGAGTGCGCTCCGTCGGCTCCGGGCGCTCGAATCCCGGCTCGGTGGTAAGAAGACGGACGGCGCAGTCGATCCCGGCGTCTTCAAGCAGCGCCTTCGCCCGCTCCGCCGCCGCTTTATAAGTGTTTTCGTCCGCGACCATAAAAACGCGGCTGCCGCCGAGCTCGCGCACGGCGAAGGCGAGCTTTTCTATCGCGCCGGCACGCACGGTCACGCGCTTTACCGGCGAGACGTGGACTTTTCCGCAGGAGCAGACGAATCTTCTGCCGACGATCTCAGCCGGTCCGTATTCAAACATTCTCATACACGCAGACCTCCGTTTTTTCGATATTCATAGCGAGACGATCTTTTCATAAAGCTGCGCGGGGTCCGCGGCGAATATTTCCGCGCCCGCCGCCTCGAGCACCGCTTTTGATCTGTATCCCCATTCGACCGCGATATGGCGCGCGCCGACGTTTTTCGCGACGGTTATGTCCGTTGCCGAATCGCCCGTCATCACGGAATCCGACGGATCGCAGCCTGTCAGACGGCAGATCAGCTCGTAACCCGACGTATCGGGCTTTCTTTTGCAGACGTCGCTCTCGCCCAGGATCACGTCGAATCTGCCGGGGAAGAACTTCTCGATTATGTGTTTCGTCGCCGCGTCGTATTTGTTCGACAGGACGGCGAGCTTAACGCCCCGGACGCGCAGTTTATCCAGCATCTCAGTCACGCCGTCGTACGGACGGGTGTTGTCCGTCAGATGTTTAGAATAGTATTCTTTGAAATACGCGACGGCGCGCTCCGCCTCGTCCGGCAGATCCTCGCAGTCGTATTTTCCGCAGAGTGCGCGGTTGGCGAATTTCTTTATACCGTTGCCGATAAACGCGCGCGATTGGTCTTCCGTCACGGGCGGTCTGCCCATGCGTTCCATCGCGCTGTTCATGGCGGACGTAAGATCCGGCACGGTGTCGAGCAGCGTGCCGTCAAGATCGAATACAGCAAGTTTTATCATAAGTGCCTCCGTTTTCGTATCGTATTGTATCAAAATACGGCGGCTTTGTCAAGTGGCAGATGGTCCGCGAAAACACGTGAAACAAGAAAATTAACAATATTATATTGAAACCGGACGCGCCGCGGCGGTAAAATTCAGTTGATCCGTAACAAGCCGTAAAAGTGAGGATATGCGTTTGAAAAAACAAAAAAAGCCGCTGCCCGCGGCGCTCACGATACTGACCGATCTGATCTGGGCGATAATATACACGGTGCTGTGCTGTTCCGTGTATTTTATGCGTGAAAACTACTATCTTATCATACCGCCGACGCTCGTCGCCCTGCTCGTCAACACCGCGTGCGGGATCGGCACGTACGGCATGATTCCGACGGTCAGCCTCAAGATCTGCCGTCACGGCGTCTCGTGCCTGACGGTTTTCGGCGTGTCGGCGCTTTTGTCGGTCGCGTTCCACGTCAGGCTCGGATTTCTGCTTCTGCCCGACGACAGCGTTCAGTTCATAATCTCCGCCGCCGTCTGCGTCGTGTATCTCGCCGCGATATTCTGGAACGGCATCATTTCGGTATATCTGACGTCGATTCAGCTCGGCGTACGTCTGCGCGCGATCGGGGTGCTCTGTTCGCTGATACCGGTCCTGAACGTCATAGTTCTGTACGTTATCATACGCCGCTGCGCCGAGGAGGTGCGAACGGAGACAGAGAGATACGAGCTCGACCGTTCGCGGCAGGATCAGCGTCTGTGCGCGACGAAATATCCGATACTGCTCGTGCACGGCGTGTTTTTCCGCGATTTCAAATACATGTCGTACTGGGGCAGGATACCCGACGCGCTGACTGTAAACGGCGCCGAGGTCTACACAGGCGACCACTCCTCCGCCGCGTCCGTCGCGGACAGCGCGGCAGAGCTGACGGAGAGGATCAAACAGATAGTCGAGGCCACCGGCTGCGGCAAGCTCAACGTCATCGCTCACTCGAAGGGCGGACTTGACATGCGCTGTGCGATCGAAAACGGCGCCGCGCCGTACGTGGCGTCGCTGACGACTGTCAGCACTCCGCACAGAGGCTGCGTCTTCGCCGAGGTGCTTTTGAAAAAGATACCGCAGAAGATAAAGCTGCGGATCGAGCGCACGTACAACAAAGCCGCCGCGAAGCTCGGTGACAAAGATCCCGATTTCATGGCGGCGGTGAACGATCTGACCGCTTCGCGCTGCGCGGAATTCGACCGCGAGCACCCCGTGCCGGCGGGGATATACTGTCAGAGCATCGGATCGGAACAGCGCGGCGCGCTCGCCGGCACGTTTCCGGTCGATCTGACATATCATCTCGTCCGCCATTTCAGCGGCCGCAACGACGGTCTCGTCTCGTTCGATTCTTTCCGGTTCGGGGATAATTACACGTACGTCACGCCGCGGCGCTCGCGCGGGATCACGCATATGGATATGACGGACATGACGCGCCGCAACGTGCCGGACTTCGACGTGCGAGAATTCTACGTGGATCTCGTGCATGATCTGAAGGAAAAGGGGTTCTGAGGACCGTATCACGGATCCGTTGATTCAAATATGTTTTATATGGCGGAGCCTGGCTCCGCCGTTTTTGTTGTGTCCCTGCGGGACGTTCGGTGCGCTTCGCGCATCGGGGGTTCACGTAAGCCCCCGTCCTACGGGGGACGGACGATCGCGCGGCCCCCTCATTCGCAGAATGACGGGAGGGGTAAGAGGGGGTATGGGGGAATTGATGGGTGGGCGCTCCCCCGGCGCGCCGTCAGGCGCTGTGAACGTCGGCGCAAGCCGGCTCCTTTTTTATGGAGGATCGGGTGAAACCGGACAAAAAAATGACCGCCCCGTCACCGGAGCGGCCTTTTTTACCGTGTCACTGCATGAGATCGAAGCTTACGCCGCCCGCATGCGGTTTCGGGTCGACTTCGTTGAAATACTTCCTCGCCGTCATCTCGTAGATCATCGTGAGGTCGAGGTCCG
>JAGDCE010000064.1 GCA_017958705.1 Clostridia bacterium | reverse complement strand
GACGCGCTCGTGCGCGCGCTGTGCGAGGCGGGGCGCGCGGCGGGGCTGCGCAGACTGACGCTCGAGGTGCGCGCCTCGAACGGCGCGGCGCTGGCCCTGTATGAAAAAAACGGTTTTTACCGCGTCGGTCTGCGGCGCGGTTATTACACGGCGCCGAAAGAGGACGCCGTACTTCTTGATAAGGACCTGTAATGCTTTACCTTGCTTTTGAATCATCCTGCGACGAGACCGCGGTCGCCGTCGTTTCATCGCCCGACGGGACCGACGAATTCACCGTTTTGTCGAGCGAGATCGCGTCTTAGATAGACGTCCACGCCAAATTCGGCGGCGTCGTCCCCGAGATAGCGTCCCGCGCCCACATAGAGGCGATATCGGCGCTGACGTACAAGGCGCTGGCGGACGCCGGCGTGACCGCCGCGGATATAGACCGCGTCGCGGTGACCACGGAGCCCGGCCTGATCGGCGCGCTGCTCGTCGGCGTGAATTTCGCAAAAAGCTTCGCTTACTCAAACGGAAAACCCGTGCTCGGGGTGAATCACATAAAAGGCCACGTCGCGGCAAATTATTTGAACGGCAGGATAAAGACGCCGTTCATCGCCTTCGTCGCCTCGGGCGGACATACATCAATCATAAAAGCCGATTCCTATACGGATTTCGAAACGGTCGGCAGAACGCTCGACGACGCCGTCGGCGAAGCTTTCGACAAGATCGGCAGGCGAATGGGGCTCAGTTACCCGTGCGGCGCCGAGATGGACAGGCTCGCCGCGCAGGGCGACCCGAAGGCGTTCAGAATACCGCCGGTCCATATGAAGGACGGATCCTTCAACTTCTCACTCTCGGGGCTTAAAACGCACGTCATCAACCTGCTCAACACCGCCGAGATGAAAGGGGAGAGCGTTAACGCCGCAGACGTCTGCGCGTCGGTCACGGCGGTCATCTGCGACTCTGTCGTGTATCAGCTCGGGCAGTGCCTGAAGAGATACCGCGTCGATACGCTGCTCGCCGCCGGAGGTGTGCTCGCCAATTCGCATCTGCGCGCCGCACTCACCTCGTTTTGCAATAAAAAGGGCGTCGACCTGCATATCCCGCCGCTCAGCCTCTGCGGAGACAACGGCGTGATGATCGCAGCGGCGGCAAAATACGAGTACGAAAAGGGCCTCGTGTCGGATATGAGCCTCGACGGCAGACCGTCGTCAAAAGACGACTGGAAAAGCTACTGAGAAGAAAACTCTGTCAAGAGGTTTTTGAAAAAAAGTTGATTTTCGGCGATTTTCCACAAAAATACAGCCGTGTTTTCGTACATTTCAACGCACACAAAATATTAACTAATCGTTAATATGTCGCGTCATCAAAACGCGTTTATGCACCTTGGTTTACACTGTTTCAGCGCGTTTTTACGCATAAAACGACAAACCGGGAATTCCACAGGCAAATACGCGTTTTTTGGCAAACATCGCGTTAAATCAAGCGTTTCAAAGCCTGATGAGGCCTTATTGGCGGTGGAATTTGTGGAATAAGATGTGGAATTTGTGGATTGCGGAGTGGATAAGAATTCATCCGTTATGCGAAAATCCATTGATTTTTCAGGCTTATTATATGAAAAAACTCATTGAAAAAAGCGAAAATACAATTGTGAACTCACAATAGTATAAATGTTAAAAAATGTTAATTCGGAGGAAAAATGGAGACTAACGGCAAAAACTACGAACAATACGTGGAAGCGGCGGTCGGAAAATACAGGGAACTGTTGTACGATCAGCTGCGCCGCGCGGACGATATAAAGAAAATAAAGGACTTCACGGACTACGACGCGCTCGATAAAATAATAATAGGAGTCTGCGGCGGAGACGGCATCGGTCCGACGATTACGGCGGCGTCCGAGAAAGTTCTGCGCGTGCTCCTTGCATCCGACATAGCGTCGGGAAAGGTTGAAATAAGGAATATAGACGGGCTGACGATAGAGAACAGAGTCGCCTGCGGCAAGGCGATCCCTGACGACGTGCTCGAGGAGCTGAAGGCCTGCCACGTCATCCTCAAAGGCCCGACGACGACTCCGCACGAGGGCGACGGCCTGCCGAACATCGAGAGCGCGAACGTGATGATGCGCAAGAAGCTCGACCTGTTCGCGAACGTCCGCCCGGTAAAAGTCCCGTCCGAAGGGATAGACTGGACGTTCTTCCGCGAGAACACCGAGGGCAGCTACGCCGTCGGCAGCCGCGGCGTCAACGTCAACGAAGATCTCGCGCTCGATTTCTGCGTCACCACGACCGAAGGCACGGAGCGCATCGCGCGGCTCGCGTATGAATTCGCGCGAAAGAACGGCAAGGAGCGCGTCTCGATCGTCACGAAAGCCAACGTCATAAAGACGACAGACGGAAAATTCCTGAACATCTGCAAGCGCATAGGGGCTGAATACCCCGAGATCACGACCGACGAGTGGTTCATCGACATCATGACCGCCAAGCTCGTCGATACAAAAAGAAGACGCGATTTCCGCGTGTTCATCCTGCCGAACCTCTACGGCGACATAATCACCGACGAAGCGGCGGAATTCCAGGGCGGAGTCGGCACAGCCGGCTCGGCGAACATCGGCAAACGCTACGCGATGTTCGAGGCGATCCACGGCTCGGCGCCGAGGATGGTCGCCGAGGGCAGGGCGCAGTATGCAGATCCGTGCTCGATGCTCCGCGCGACGGCGATGCTTCTGTCGCATATAGGAAAGACCGCGGAGGCGGAGCGGCTCACGCGCGCGCTCGATTTCTGCATGTTCGAGGACAGGCGTCTCGTCATGACCGGACGCGCAGACGGCGCGACCTGCGATGAATTCGCCGCATACGTTGCGGAAAACCTGTGATGAGGAAAAAAAGTCCGGCTGAGCCGGAATTCGACATCAGCGAGATACCGGCGATAACCGGCAGAACGGTCAAAGGCGGCGCCGATATACCGCAGGCGGTCGTGAACAGACTGCCCGTGTACTTCCGCCGCCTGCGCGAGCTTATTAACCGCGACGTGCTGAAGATCTCGTCGGAGGAGCTCGCCGATATCTGCGGCGTGACTGCCTCGCAGCTGCGCCAGGATATGAAATACTTCGGCGGTCTCGGTCAGCGCGGCTACGGCTACAACGTAATGCGCATATATAACAGCATAAGCGAGACGCTCGGCGTCGGACGGAAATATTCAGCGGTCATTATCGGCGCGGGCGACCTCGGCACGGCGCTGTGCGGCAGCCGCCTGTTCGAGCAGCGCGGCGTCTGGGTAAAAGGCGTTTTCGACGTATCGAAAAAGAAGATAGGAAAGACCGTCGCGGACGTGACCGTGACGGATGCGTCGGAGCTGAAGGCGTTCTGCCGCCGGCGCGATATAGATATCGCGGTCATCTGCTGCCCAAGCCGTACGGCGGAAGAGCTGTACGAGATGCTGCGCGGCACCGGCGTGCGCGGCGTATGGAACTTCTCGCCGTCGGAGCTTGACCCCGCTGTACTCGGCGTGCCGGTCGTGAACATCTGCACCGGGGATTCACTAATGATGCTGACACACGAAATGTCAGTCAGGGAAAACGGAAAAAATGAAAATAAAGATCAATTATGAGGACGGGATAATAAACGTTCCGTCGGAGGCGATACTGCCTGATCTCGGCACCATGGAGGCAGACGAGCTCAGGGTACTGCTGTACATATGCGCGGAGCCTTCGTTCCGTCACGATACGGACGCGGGCAAGGCGCACGCGATAAAGACGCTCGATATGCAGTGGGCGGCGATAGAAGCCGCGATCGGCTCGCTCGCCGGCAGAGGCGTCATCAGCTCCGACGAGGTCAGCGCCGAAGGCGACGTCCGGCCGAAGGCGAAAAAACAGAAGGCGAGCGTCCGCGCGGACAGTCCCGTATACACGAAGGACGAGACCGCGGGCATAATCGACCGCAACGCGGATCTGCGCAAGATAATAAACGACGACGTTCCGCGTCTCACCGGTAAGGCCGTTACGCAGAACGAGGCGATCATGCTCGTGTCGATTTATGATTATCTGCATCTTTCCGCGGAGAGCATTATAAAACTCGTCGATTTCTGCCGCACTAACGGCGCGGTATCGTTCCGCGTCGTGGAGCGCACCGCGTACAGCCTGTTCGACAACGACATCACCACGCCCGAGGCGATAGACGAATTCATAATCGCCGAGCGCAGGAAAGAAGAGATAACGGAACACATAAGACAGTTGTTCGGTATCGGCAAACGCGCGCTGATCGCGCACGAAAAGACACTGATAAAAACGTGGGTGGAGAATTACGGCTACGGTGCCGACATGATCGATCTGGCTTACGAGGTTACGATAAAGGCGATAAACGAGCCCTCGCTCGATTACGCCGGCGCGGTTATGAAGCGCTGGCACGAAACGGGCTATCGCACGCCGGAGGACGTTGAGAGCGGAGAAGCACAGCCGGCAGTCAAGCCCGCCGCGGGCAAAAAGGGCGGCAAAAAAGTTAAGGCGGAGAGCTTCGACGCCGACGAATTCATGAATCTTTCGCTGCAGCGCAGCTATAAAGAGTGACGAGAGGAGACACGAAAAATGGCTTTCAACCGCGCCGATTACGTAAAGATAAAAAAAGAATACGAGAGCAAGCGCCAGAAGGCGAGAGATACGGTGGAGCTTCACCGCGCGCAGGTCTTCGCAAAGATCCCGGGCATGGACGAGATCTGCCGCACGATCGAATCGGCCGGTCCCCGCGCATACGAAGCCGCGATGAAGGACGCCTCGTCGTTTGACGAGCATTTTGCCGAGATAAAACGGCAGACGCAGTCTCTTGTCGCCGAGCAGACGCGGCTGCTGCTCGAGCACGGATATCCCGAGGATTATCTCGATCTGCATTACGACTGCCCGCTCTGCCGCGACGAGGGCAATATTGACGGGAAAATGTGCGACTGCATGCGAAAAGCGCTGATAAAAGCCGGCTACGTTTCCTCGGGCATCTCCGGGCTGTGCGATAAAATGAACTTCGACACCTTCGATCTTTCGTACTACACCGGCGAAGCCAGGCGCAACGCCGAGCTCGTGCTCCGCAGCGCCAGGCGGTTCGCCGAGGAATTTCACGGAGAAGGCTCCGGTTCGCTTCTGTTCATGGGCGGAACGGGGCTCGGCAAGACGCATCTGTCCGTCGCCGTGGCGAAACGCGTTATCGAGCGCGGGTATTACACCCATTACTGCACCGCCGAGGCGATGTTTTCCGATTACCGCGCGGAAAAGTACCGCCGTTTCGACGACGATTCACCGGTCAGGACCGATAAATACACGGAATGCGAGCTGCTCGTGATAGACGACCTCGGCACCGAGAGCGGCGGCCGCGACGTCACGCCGACGCTTTACGGCCTCGTAAACGCCCGCATAAACACAGGCCTGTCCACGATCATAAGCACGAACCTTTCTCACAAGGAGATGATGACGACGTACGACGAGCGCGTCGCGTCCCGTCTGTTCGGCGAGTATCTGCCGTATATGTTCACCGGCTCCGACGTGAGGATGCAGAAACTCAGAAACTGATCTCAGATCAACCGCAGACTTCCCGCCGTGCCCCTGAGGCTCAGTGTGAAAAGGCGGCCCGCCCCGCGCCCGCCGGGCAGCGGAGCGTAGATATAAGGTTCATTCTCCGATATGAAGTACGAGTATTTCATATCGGAGTTTTTTATTTTCACCCCCGCCGCCGCAAAGCCGCGCCTGATCTTCGCCCGCTCTTTTCTCGTAAGAGTAAGCGGCGCGGCGCGCCCGTCTCCGCCGAACGTAAGGGAAAACGGATAAAACGAGCGCCCGCCGTCGCCGTACTTCTCCTCCGAGAAAAACAGCACGGAGACCGGATCGGTCGACGTCACGCGGAAGCCGAGCCGCCGGAACGCCGCGCCGCGCGCCTTCTGTTTCAAATAAGCGTTCGCCGCCGCGGCGATCACGGCGTTCTCGTGTCCGTGCCCTTCAAATACTGGATACGAGACGGCGGCGCGTCCCCCCTTCGTCTTTTCACTCTGTCTGACAGTTTTCATACAGCCTCCGCGAGCGTGATGCTATATTATATTAAATTCCGTCATTGATGTTGACAAACGGGTGCCGCAATGATATAATGAAAAAAGAAAAATTCAAGGAGATACAGACAAATGAAGAAAACCGGAAAAATACTGTGTCTTTTCCTCGCGGTGCTTCTGATGCTGCCGTCCGCCGCGGGCGTGTTCGCCGCCTCGGAAAACGTGCCGGCGACGCATCTGCCCGCAAGGCTGAAGCCGCGGCTCGTCGTGACGAAGCTCGACTTCACCGATCAGACGATGAGCAGCTACATCAGAAACGACCGTCTTGCGGTCGGAAACCGCGCCACGATGAACATCACCGATTTCACTTTGCGCAACACCGGTTCACAGCCGTTGTCACTCGGCTCCGCCGTGTTCGTCGGCGACGATTACGGCGATTCGGAAGGCTTCGTGAAGTTCGACATGTCGCTTGAAACCGGCAGGATCAGCCTCGGCGTAAGGAACACCCGCGCCGGAAAATACACGGACGGGCGCGGCATCTGGTTCAATTTTGACGCCGACGGCACGCTGACCGTGAACGAAAACGACACGGGCGAACAGGCCGTGATCTCCACCGGCGTCGACATGTCGGGCAAGGTCAGCGTCCGCTTCGACGAGCTGCTCGACCGCATGCTGCTGAGCGTCAACGGAAACGTCGTCGCCGAAGCGTCGGTATCCGGCGGGAAATATACGCTGAAGGACAAGAACGGTTCTCAGCTTTGCTCGGCGGACGGCTGCGGGTTATACGGCTCGGGCTACTTCACGGTAGTGATAGACGGCGACACAGACGGCTTCGTCGACGATCTCGAATTTACAAATTACGCGGTCGATCAGAGCCTGCCGGACAGCGGCCCGCGCAATATTGACTATTCAACGTGGACCGCGACAGACGACCTCGGACGCACCGTCGCGTCAAACGAAGAGACGGGCGGGGTAAGACAGGAGAAATACGTCGGTCTGTTCTACTTCCTCTGCTGGGTCGGCGCCGGCATACACGTTCAGGATAATACGAAGATATATCTGGAAGAAGGCGAGAAAGGACTTAAAAAGTACCTTCAGGACCGCGGCGGCGAAGCCTACTGGGCGGAGCCTTATTTCGGATACTACATAAATACGGACACGTGGGTGTACAGAAAGCACGCCTATATGCTCGAGGCGGCGGGAGTCGATTTCATATTCCTCGACGTCTCAAACGGCGCGACCTTTGACAAAGGCCATCTCGCGCTGTTCGACACGTGGCTGAAGATCAGGCAGGAGGGCGGCAGCACGCCGCAGATCTGCTTCTTCTGCGGAGATACCCCGTCGATATTCGATACGGATATCTCGCATATCAGAAAAACAGTCTATTCCGAAGTAAATTACGAAAAATACAAGGAGCTGTTCTTTATGTGGGACGGCAAGCCGCTCATATTCGGCAACACCTCCGGCATAACGAAAGAATCGGCGGAGTGGCTCAAGGACTTCACCGTGCGCGGCAACTGGGCGTGGTGCGACAAGGACGGCTACTGGAGCTGGCTTCAGGAGTACACGTACAACGCGCAGACCGGCGAATTCGGCCTCGTGAACGGCGGCAAGGGCAGAGACGCCTCGGGCAAATTCGAAGAGCTTGCGATTTCTCTCGGTCATCATCCGAGCACGAGCAAGGGCAGGAGCTTCGTTTACGGCAGCGAGCCGAACACGAGAAAGAACGATTTCAACTTCAGCCTCGAGGGCGTCGGAGAGGGCAAATGCTTCGAATCGCAGTTCAACGCCGCAAAAAGCTACGATCCGTCGGTGCTTCTGATCACCGGCTGGAACGAATGGATCGCGGGCTGCGTCCATGAAGCGAGCGCGAGATCGTTTGCGCAGACGTCCGTCAAGGGTTACATGTACATCGACCAGTTCAACCCGGAATTCAGCCGCGACGCGGAACCGATGAGACTGCGCGACGGCGTCGGCTTCGGCGACAACTACTACTATCAGATGTGCGACTACATCAGAAAATTCAAAGGTATACAGAAATCGCCCGAAGCGGGCGGACAGCAGAGCATAAAGCTCAACGATCTGTCGACGTGGGACGGCGTCGGTCCGGAATATCTCGACGATATAGGCGACGCGGAGCTGCGCAACAGCGTATGCTACGACGCCGATTACAGATACGTAAACGGCACCGGCAGAAACGACTTCGACTCGGCGAAGGTCAGCCAGGATGAGGAAAACCTTTACTTCCTTATCAAATGCACCGCCGACGTCGAGCGCGCTGACGGCGAGAACTGGATGAACCTTTATATCAACGCCGACAACGACGCCTCGACCGGCTGGGAAGGCTACGATATAGTCGTCAACCGCTCCCGCACCGCCGACACCGTTTCAGTCGAAAAATTCACGGACGGCTTCGCCTCGCAGAAGACGGGCGACGCGCCCTATTATATCTCGGGCGAATACATGGTCGTTGCCGTACCGAAGAGCGCCGCGGGCATATCAGAGCTTAAAAACTTTACGTTCAAGTGGGCGGACAACTCGACGGTTTCCGGCAACGTTATGGAATTCATGGACCTCGGGGACGCCGCGCCGAACGACAGATACGCGTTCATCTACAAGGGCGGCAACGGAAAAACGGTCGACTACGGCGAGGATACGACGGATCAGACCACGGAGATCCCCGACGGCGAAAAAACTGCCGAAGACACCGTCTCCGGCGCGTTCATCGCCGCGGTCTGCGGCGTGTCGGCGCTGATCATCGCCGCGGCGGCGATAATCATCGTCAAGATCAAGAGAAGATAAGGAGGGAAGCGAAATGAAAAAATTAAAGTATGCGATCTGCCTTCTTTTAGCGTTCGTTCTCTCCGTTTCCGTATCGTCGCTCGGCTCGATAAAAGAGGATTTCGAGTCCGGATATCCCGGCGGTGATCCCGCGCAGCTCGACGGTCTGTACGGCTTCTTTGAGTGGAACAACGCCACGGGCTCGAGCGCCTGCGATCTCGTCTCCGACGGCGGCAGCGTGGCGCTGAAGATCAGCGGATACAGCGAGCTTTACACGATAGACTACATCCCCGGCGAATACGTCTTTTCGCTGAAGATCAAGCCGATGAAGGATAACGGCATGATAAACGTTTTCGTCCGCGGCGATATGCCGGGCGGACTCGTTAAGGTCAATCCGAAAAACGCCGGCGTAAATCAGGCCTTCTATTATTTCGAATGGGACTGGTACGCGGAGAACGGCGGCTCGGGCAGCTCGAGCGTGGGCGGCAGCGGCGTCGTCGTCAGTCTCACCGAAAGCGGTATTTCCGTCAGGATCAAGAGATACGCGAAGGACTCTCTGACGGTAACGTCAAAGCAGTTCAGGATCGCGACGGAAGAAGCGCCGGATCTGAACGCCTACAACGACCTTAAGATCACCGACACCGGCAAACGGATCGATATTTACTTGAACGGCGCGCTCGCCGCGTACGTGCAGCTGTCCGACGACAGCGTGACGTACGATACCGACGGCACCGGCATAGAGTATTATAAATCCGCTACGGTGTTCGACGGCAAGGGCGGGGAACTCGGCACCGTCGAGAACACGCGCCTGCATTACAAAGGCTCTCAGCTCGCCGTCGCCGGCAGGAACGAGACGTTCTACGTGGACGATCTCTTCATCGCCTACGGCGAGCACGCGATAGAATATTCAAACGGCGAGTACGTGCCGGAAACTCAGCCCGTCACCGCCGCGCCGGACACCGAGCCCGACGTGCAGACCGAGCCGCAGACGACGGCCGGTGATCCTGACGTCCAAACAGACGACGTCACGACGGAGAACACGGAGAAAAAGGGAGGATTGAGCAAAAAAGCAAAGACCGTCATTATCGCCGCGGCGGCGGACGTGATAATAATCGCCGCACTCGCCATCCTTATACCGAAAAAGAAAAAACAGACGGAGGACAAATAATGTCAGACTTCAAGGACCTGCGTATAGTTGACAATTTCTATCAGACGTCGCTGTTCTTCCCGATGCCGGCGGTGCTCGTCAGCACGCTCTCGGACGACGGCGAAACAAACTGCGGCTCGTATTCGCTCGTTCAGCCGTATTACGTGGCGGGCAAGGATTATTACGCGATGCTGCTCTGCTGCCGCAACTCGTCAAACACGGCTCAGAACATAATAAAACGCAAAAAATGCGCGATAAACTTCTTCCCGGACGATAAGAAATACTTCAAAGAGGCGGTGAGGCTCGGCTGGCCGGGCGACACGACGGCTGAGAAGATGAAGGATTTCAATATGACGCTGACAGACGGCGCCCGCGCGCAAAACGACCCGGAGGGGAAGTACCCGAAGATCGTCGCTGAGTCTTTTCAGGTGATCGAATGCACGTGGATGGACGCGCTCGACGGCGCCGACGCCGACGGCCCGATGCCGGAGGGCGAAGATCACTACACGCTTGACAAATATCACGATTTCAACGGCATCACAAGCCCTTACGGCGCGCACTTCATACTCAGAGTCGACAAGATCCTGATGAAGGAAAGATACTATGACGCCATAGTCAACGGCGTAAAGGCGGCGGATTTCCCGCCGTGCCCGGTCGACTACGGTTACAGGGATTCGAAGAACTTCTGGTATCATAAACACAGAAGGATGAGGGCGGAGCTTCTGCCGGTCAGAAAGACGACGCTCGCGTCGGTGCGCTACGCGGCGGACAGGATCGACCCGACCGTTCATTTCAGCGACGACGCGCTCGAAATGCTCGTCAACGTACCGAGGATATTTTTGCCCACGGTCCTGCGCGGCTGCGTCGGCTGGGCGAAGGAGAACGGCGTGACCGAAATAACCGCCGCCGAGATGAAGATCATAAACGACAAGCGAAACAAAGAAAAGAATAAATAAAACATCCGGAAGGGCTGCGACAGCCCTTCCGGCGTTTTTTTGTTATCCGGTATTATTTTTTGAACAGTCCGAAGATACCTTTCTTCTTCGGCTGCATCGAGAGCAGCAGCTCGAA
Source organism: Clostridia bacterium (assembly GCA_017958705.1). Lineage (GTDB taxonomy): Bacteria > Bacillota > Clostridia > Oscillospirales > CAG-272 > UBA1248. The sequence goes on along the minus strand of JAGDCE010000064.1, from coordinate 1,462 downwards.
TTTCTCCTTCATCGCGAAATCGGACGAAAACGCCGTTTCCGCGTCGAGCTTCAGCTGATCCATCCTTCTCGTGTTGAGCTTGTGGACCTTGTCCGCGACCCCCTGCAGCTCGTCCGCGCCGAGTTCGGTGAAGACGAAACGGAGAAACGTGCAGAAATCGGAATAATCGCTGTGCTGTTTGCCGTACTGCAGCCATTCGGTACAGAATTCATCTGTGAATACGGACGACTGCGGCGTCGAAAGTCTGAACAGACCGTAGACGTACGGTATCTCCTCCGCCTCGGCGTTCTCCGCGAACAACGGGAGCACCCATTCGAGATAAGTCTGCGATTCCGCTTCAGAGAAGCGCGTCAGATCTATCTGCTCCTTTGCGGTAACGGAGGACAGATACGGCTTCGCGTTGTGGTAGTCCTTGCGGTTTTGTATACCGCCGGCGCAGACGCCGAACGCGAGCACGAGCAGCTTGCCCGTCAGCTCCTTGCCGCGGATGTTGCACTCGTATTCGCCGAGATCGTTGATTATCTTTTCCGTCTCCTTGTTCGGCTTGCCGAATTTCAGACGCGAGATCATGCCGTTCACGACCTCGTCGGAGATGCTGACGGAAAGTCTGTCGGACAGAAGTATGCCGAAAATGAGTTCTTCGGCTTCCTTGATGTTCTCGGGTTTTTTGCGCTTGTACGCGGCGTAGTATTCCTCAAGCGCCTGCGGCAGATATCTCTGCGCGTAGTCGGAGGAAGCGGAGAAGTAGCTGCCGTAATGCTCGGACATCAGCTGAGTCGACTGCTTCGCGTCGTAGGTGACGATCATCTGACGGAGCACCGACCACATGAGGTCGTATTTCTCGCCCGCCGCGAGGAAATCGAACAGCTCGCGTCTGCGTTCGCCGAGATGCGCGGCGGCCTGCTCGGCGAACGCCGTCGTGAGGTTGACGTCGGCGGAGAGACCGTCTTTTATGCCGTCAGTCACGGATTCGAGATTTTCCTCGACCGTGCAGAAGCGCTTCACGTCGTCGGTGAACAGCGACAGCGCGTGTTCGGACGCCGCCTTGTCGGTCCCGCAGGCGTAGCGTTCTTTCATCACGGACGACAGGAATCCGCCGATCTTGTCGGACGGTGACAGGCATTCGTAACTCGAATTATGCTTGTGAACGTATTCGGAGATGAGCGACACGATGAAATCGGCCTTCCACTCGACGTGCTGATAACCGGCGACGAAAAGCAGCGCGCTGCGGCTCTTGTCCGACATCAGCTCGTCAATGATGTCTATCCCGCATTCGGCGGTGAGCGACTTTATCTTCTCGTAGTATCCGCTGAACGTGCCAGAGGTAATGTCGCGGCTGATCATCACGATCGGCACGGAGTCGACGGACAGCGCGCGGAAGCCGTTCTGCAGGATCAGCGAGGCGTCGGGATATATCGCCGCCATATAGGATATGATCTTCGTTATGTAGGACTGGCCGAGG
>JAGDCE010000063.1 GCA_017958705.1 Clostridia bacterium | reverse complement strand
CGTCGGCGACGGCTTTGATTATATGCGAAAGCGTCGTGTCCTCGCCTACCGCCGTCGCGCGGCATCTGACGTAACCTGTGCGGTTGATCGTCGCGCCGCTGACGTTGTCTCCCGGCGATTTTTCCGCCGGTACGCTCTCGCCGGTCAGTGACGATTCGTCGACGCTACATCTTCCCTCAACGACGACGCCGTCCGTCGGTATCTTCTCGCCGGGATAGACCGCGAACACGTCGCCTACTCTCAGCTCCGCGGCGCCGACCGTGATCTCGCCGCCGTCCTTTATCAGGTGGGCCGTGTCCGGCATAAGTTCCGACAGGCCTTTGAGCGCGCTCGTCGTCCTGCCCTTCGAATACGATTCGAGAGTCTTCCCGAGCGTAATCAGCACGAGTATCATCGCCGCGCCTTCAAAATAGAATTCGTGCATGAGCGACGAAACTCTTTCCATGTCTTCCGCGGCGGTCATCGCGAACAGTATAGCCGTGCTGTAGACGAACGACGCTCCCGAGCCGAGCGAAACGAGCGTATCCATGTTCGGCGCGCCGTGAAACAGTCCTTTCACGCCGGACACGAAGAATCTGCCGTTTATTATCATCACGGCGGCGGACAGTATCATCTGAATAAGCCCGATCGCAACGTGATTGCCGTGAAGGAACGGCGGCAGCGGCCAGTCCCACATGGTATGGCCCATCGAAACGTACATCAGCGGCAGAAGTATGACAAGGGACACGATGAAGCGGAGAAGCAGTTTTTTCGTTTCACCGCCTGTTTCCTTCGGATCTTTCGCTGCGGGGGCGCCGTCGGCAGGCGAGGCGCCGTAGCCGGCGCGCTGCACCGCCGAGACTACCTGCTCCGCGGTCGCCGTCCCCTCGACGCTCATGTCGCCGGTCAGCAAATTTACGCTGCATGCGGTCACGCCGTCAAGCCCGGAAACCGCTTTTTCCACTCTGCTGCTGCACGCCGCGCAGCTCATCCCCGTGACTTTATATTTCTGCTTCATTTTATTATCCTGTCGAGCGCCGCGACGAGCTCTTCCGTCTTTTCGGTGTTCCCTTGCTTTATATCGTTCGCCACGCAGGTCCTTATATGCTCGGATAACAGTTCACGGCGAAATGCCGACAGCGCGGAGGTCGCAGCAGAGACCTGCATCAAAATGTCAATGCAGTACGCGTCGCCTTCGACCATCGCGCGGATCCCGCGGATCTGACCTTCTATACGTGATAAGCGGTTAGTCAGCTTTTTCAGCTCGTCTTCCGATCTGACTTTTTTGCGGTGGCAGCAGTCGTTTTCCATACCGTCACTCCTTTTCGTTTTTCAACGCCATTATATACCCGGTGGGGGTATATTTAAACAAAAAAATATGGCGTATTTGTAAAATAAAAAAGTGAGAAAAAAAACGACCCCGCCGCGGCGGGGTCGTTGGAGCTGAATTTAAGGCTGACGGCTTCAGCTAAATTGAAAGCTTGCGGCTTCAGCTAAATTCGCCCTGCGGGCGAGCTAAATTGACCTGCGGTCAGCTAAATTGAAAGCCTGGCGGCTTTCAGCTAAATTGAAGCCTGGCGGCTTCAGCTAAATTGAAAGCCTGCGGCTTTCAGCTAAATTCGCCCTGCGGGCGAGCGAAATTGACCTGCGGTCAGCTAAATTGAAGCCTGACGGTTTCAGCTGATGGAAAATCAGAATTTGATGATTTCAGGCGGAGCGCTGAACGACGAGATCACCGCGACCGCGTCTTTGCAGTAAAAAACTTCGGTATTGCCGTCGTTTTCATCGTACATACCGCGCAGATCGGGATAAGCGTCAAGCATTGATTTCTTCGCCTCGTATCTGTCGTCCTCGATCAGCTCGCAGGTAATACGGATCCACAAGCCTTTATTGAAAGCGCAGATCTCCGCTTTCGGGTTTTTGTGCAGCTGCGCCGAGACGGCTTTTTTCTTTCCCGTCTGGATATACAGCCTGCCGTCGAAAATGTTGACCGTGCCGAACGGTCTGACTCTCGGCTGACCGCAGTCGTCCGTCGCCAGATAATACACGCCGGCGTCCTTCAGAAACGCGCATACTTTTTCCATATCATTTATCCTCCCAGATAACGTTTTCTTTTCCGGCGCCGATCTCAAAGTGGTATTTCACTATGCCCAGATCGGTCTTCGAACACGGCCCGAGCAGGGCTTTTGCCGAGACCTTGCCGTCTTTGTACCTGAATAAAAACCGCTGCTGGTTTATCGCCGTCGGCGCTAAAGCCGCGGCTTTCATGCCGTCAAGAAACCAATCGGGCACCGGCTCTTTCGCTTTGTAAAGCTGCTCGAGCGGCTTGCTTTTGTGCGGTACCCCCTGAGTCTGACCGTGTCCGAGCGCGATCAGATCGAATATCTTAAAGCCCTCGGGCAGACTGACCGGTACCGCGCCTTTTTCGAACGTAAGCGCGACCCAGCAGGTGTTGAGTCCCAGCGTCTGCGCGAGCAGAACGAGCGCTTCTCCGTAGTATCCGACCGCCTCGTCCTCGCCTTTACGCGCCGCCATGACGATGTAGTTGCGGCAGCCGGAAAACGAACCGTACGACGGCTTTTCCGCCATAAACGCGTCGGGCTCGTCAAGGCAGAGACTGACCGCCATTCCCGTCTTTTCGTTGATCTCATCGATCTTATTTTTCAGTATCTCCGCCTTCTCCGGTTCCACCGGCTCCGGCGTGTACCGCCTCACGCTGTGACGCGCGAGTATCGCTTCAAATTCGGTCATATGATTCCCTTTCTGCGTTTCGCCGCGGGGCACGCGGCTCCTCTGCCGGACGTTATCAGTTCTTCCATGAACTTCTCCGGCTCTTTACGGTAATAATCCTGATGGCGCTCCTCTGCGCGCCAGAACGTCTTATACGGCTCTATACTGACAAAGACCTTTTCGTGCCGCGTAAGCAGATCCGCGATCTTCGCCTCCGCCGCCTCTTTTTCCTCCCGGCATGTGTAATACACGGCGAGCGTGTACGATCTGCCGCGGTCTATGAACTGACCGCCGCCGTCCTCTACGTCGACCGACCCGAAAAACAGATCGAGCAGAGCGGGGAAGCCGATCACGTTCTCGTCATATTCGATCCTTATCGTCTCGCGGTGACCGGTGCGCTGCGCCTTCACGTCCTCGTAGCGCGGATCGGGCTCGTCGCCGCCGCAGTAGCCGCTGATCACGCTTTCAACTCCGGGCTCGGCTGCGAAGACCGGCGTCACGCACCAGAAACAGCCGCCGGCAAAATACGCGTATCTCACAGTATCGCCTCTATGACCGCCGCGAGCTTCTGCAGCCCTTCGCGGTCCTCGTCCGAGAACCTGCCCTTTATCGGGCTGTCGATGTCGAGCACGCCTGTTACTTTGCCGTCTTTGTGCAGCGGTATGACGATCTCCGACGCGGAATCGGCGTCGCAGGCGATGTGTCCCTTGAATTCGTGCACGTCGTAGACGACGATCGTCTCGTCCCTGAAAGCCGCCTGTCCGCAGACGCCGGCGTTTTCACTGACCGACAGCTCGATGCACGCCGGTTTCCCCTGGAACGGTCCGAGAACGAGCGTGCCGTTTTCAAGCAGATAGAAGCCCGCCCAGCTGATCTCGCCGAGTGCTCCGTATATAAGCGCGGAGACGTTTGCGAGGTTCGCCGTGACGTGCGGCACGCCCTCGGTCAGTGCAGAGCACTGAGCGCAAAGCGATACGTAGTCGGGAAGGTGATTTAAACTCAGTTTTCCGATCACGCGGGAAAATCCGTTGACGGCTTCCGAATAATTCTTCGGCGTCATCATATAACCGCCGGCGCTGATGCTTTTTCCGTCGTCATAGCGTGCGCTGAATGAAAACGAGCTT
>JAGDCE010000062.1 GCA_017958705.1 Clostridia bacterium | reverse complement strand
CGGAGGTGAAATCGCGTATTGACGTCCTGCATCTGCCGTCGACGAGATGCTCGCCGAAGCCGACTTCCATATCGGTGTCGCACGGGACCGTGATATCAAAATCGAGAAAACCTGACGTCTCGGCGCACAGATCGACTATGAAGAAAACGTTTTGCCCCTCGTCCGCCTTGAATTCGAACGGAAAGCCCGTGCTGCCAGATCCTATCTCACCGGGAAAACGGAACCCGAGCAATGCGTGCTGCATATCGGTCTGCGTATTCACTCGGTTTTCCGGATATTCAAACACGCCCTGCATTGTCATTTTCGACTTTATGCGGTCGCGCAATATCAGCTTCTTTATCGGATGCGGATTGAGGTTATATGATATAGAATCGACGACGACGGACGGCGTGAATCCCCGTTTTTCCGTGTCCGGCTGCTCCCATCCGTCGTATCCGCACAGATCATAGTGATACGAATATCCGAGCTGTCCCGAGATCGGATGACAGACGCCGTTTACGTAGTCGCGGCTGACGCGGCTCAGCGTGTCGGCGTCGCTGTACGCCGCTATCGCCCCGTCACATTCTATCTCGTAGATAAGTCCGGCGTTGCCCGGTTTATACGTGAAGAAATTTTCTCCGATATACCACACCGTGACGGCGAGCAGATTTTCACCGTCTTTGACGAACTCGCTCACGTCGATCTCGTCGTAGATCTTTTTATCCGGGTAATCCGCGTACTGGCCAAACGCCGCAAGAACGCCGTTCAGATAAACGGTGTAATTAGAGTCCGACGCGATGCGGAGAACGGTCTTTCCGCAAGCGTTGAAGCTTTTGTAAAAGTTGACGTAAAGATCCTTGCTCTGACCGTCTTTGTGCCAGATCCATTTTCCTTTTTTAAACATAATCAGGCTCCTGTCCGACAAAAAATTTATTTTTCTGACTTTTTCCTATTTACAAATCACAAAATATGTATTATAATATACACATATATGTATTATATAGGAGTATGACATGAAAATCGGGTTTGATAACGAAAAATACGTTGAAATGCAGTCGCAGCGGATACTTGAGAGGATCAACAGGTTCGACAACAAGCTTTACCTCGAATTCGGAGGCAAACTGTTCGACGATTATCACGCTTCCCGCGTGATGCCGGGCTTCATGCCCGACTCGAAGATCCGACTTCTCAAAAAACTGAAGGATCAGCTTGAGATCATCGTGATCATCAACGCCGCCGACATCGAAAGAAAGAAGATCCGCGCGGACTACGGCATCACATACGATACCGACGTGCTGAGGCTGATCGACGCGCTCAGAGCGCTTGATATATACGTTTCCGCCGTCGTCATAACCCAGTATCTCGAACAGCCTTCCGCCGAGATATTCAAGAAGAAACTCGAGATGAGAGGCGAGCGCGTATTCATCCACCGCGTTATCAAAGGATACCCGAACGATATAGATACCATAACAAGCGACAAAGGATACGGCGCAAACGATTTCGTGCCGACTACGCGCCCGCTCGTCGTCGTGACGGCGCCCGGCCCCGGTTCCGGAAAACTCGCGACCTGCCTTTCGCAAATATACCACGAAAGAAAACGCGGCGTAAACGCCGGTTACGCCAAATTCGAGACGTTTCCGATCTGGAACCTGCCGCTGAAGCACCCCGTCAACATAGCGTACGAGGCGGCGACGGCGGATCTGTCCGACGTCAACATGATAGACCCGTATCATCTCGAGGCTTACGGCGTCACCACGGTGAACTACAACCGCGACGTCGAGGCGTTCCCGGTCGTCCGCAAGATACTGTCAAGGATTTCCGGCAGCACCGAGGATATATATAAATCCCCGACGGATATGGGCGTCAATATGGCGGGATTCTGCATCTGCGACGACGAAGTATGCCGCGAGGCTTCGAAGCAGGAAGTGATAAGACGTTATTTCAAAGCCGCCTGCGATTATAAAAACGGTCTGTGCGACCAGAGCGTCGTTTTCCGTTGTGAAGCGCTGATGGAAGAGCTGAACGCAAGCAAGACCGACAGAGACGTTGTCCACTACGCGCTTGAAAAGTCGGAAAAGAACAACGGTCTGCACTGTGTGGCAATAAAACTGAATGACGGTCACGTCGTGACCGGCAAATCGTCCGCGATGATCTCCGCGGCATCCGCCGCGATGATAAACGCGATCAAGTATCTGTCCGGCATAGCGGACGACATACATCTCATCTCGCCGGTGGTGCTTGAACCGATCACGACGATGAAACGTTCGATCGGCTCGAAGGCAAGTAAACTGAACCTTCACGAGGCGCTCATTGCGCTGAGCATCTGCGCGGCCACGAACCCGTCCGTGGCGTATGCGCTGCAGAAGCTGCCCGAACTCGAACGCTGCGAGGCGCATTCTACAAAGATGCTGACGCCGAGTGAGGAAGAGTACGTGAAGCGCCTGCACATAAATCTCACGTGCGAGCCTGAATTCATCTCAAAGGATCTTTACATCAACTGATTGTTGAGGTCCCCGGATCCGTCCGGGGGCCTTCTTTTTTTGACCTTTCGCTTCCACGTGCCGGTCTTATAGAATATATACGACATGGCGGAGGGGAGGACCCAGCCGATGGATATCGCCCACCAGATGCCGTTCTCGCCGATTAGCGTGCCGAGAACGTATGAGAACAGCACGCGCAAAAACAGCGACGTGAACGTTCCGGCGGTGAATTCGAGCATCGCGCCGGCTCCGCGCAGCACGCCGTCGGATATGATCTTAAGCGTCATCAATACGTAAAACGGCGTGACGATATAAATAAAGTTCTTTCCCGCGGCGATCGCGCCCTGGATAAGCTCCGGCCGCGACGTGTCTAGAAACAGCGTGATCACGGCTTTCGGGAAGATCATGAAGACCGTCATCACGAGCAGCGCGACGGACTCGCCTATGACGAGACCGGAGCGGAAGCCGCCTTTGATACGTTGAAGCTCTCCGGCGCCGATGTTCTGCGCCGAATACGAGGAAACGGCGTTGCCCACGGTCATACAACAGTTGATCACGAACGTATTCAGCTTGATGCACGAGGAATACGCGGCGACGAAGTCGTTATTGAAGGTGTTGACCTTCGCCATGATCATAATATTGCCGACAGAAACGAAGGACTGCTGAAGGATGCTCGGCACCGCGAGACGTGCGGTCTCTTTGAACAAAGCGAATGAAAACGGTCTGCCCTTGACACCGGGCTCGAATCTGCGAAGACGCAGCAGAAGCGCCGTGAGCGCGGCGACAGAAGCGAAGCCCTGACAGATGAACGTCGCCCACGCGACGCCGGCGACGCCCATATCGAGAAAGATCACGAAAACGACGTCAAGCGCTATATTCGATAAGCTTGAGATCGCAAGGAATATGAACGGCGTCGTTGAGTCGCCGAGAGCGGAGAAAGCGCCGTTGCAGGTGTTATAGATGAACAGGAATATCAGACCGAAAATGTATATGTTAAGATATTCGAGCGCCGGCGCCTTGATCGAGGAGTCGGTGTTCATCATATCGAGCAAAGGCGAAGAGATCAGCACTCCGGCGACGGTAAAGACCGCGGCGAGCGTCGCCATTGAAATAAGCGACGTATATACCGCGGTCTTTGTTTTTTCGTAATCTTTGGCGCCGAAATGCTGAGAGACAACGACCGAGATACCGATGTTCGAGCCCGTTGCGAAGGCCATGAACAGAAACGTCACCATTCCTGCAACGCCGACTGCGGCAAGCGCGTCGAGGCTGACGAACTTGCCGGCGATTATGAAATCGGCGAGGGTATAAAGCTGTTGAAATATCACGGAAGCCAGCATGGGCAGCGTGAATTTTATGATCAGCCCTGACGGTTTTCCCTCGGTAAGATCGGTAATCATAAGTTGACAAAAAGGCTGTCGATATCGGCAGCCTGTATCCTTATATTATTCTGCTGATGCTGAAAAGTCCGGTACCTCGACGAGCGCAGTGTCGCCTGAGTATACGAATATACCGTCGCCGGCGGAAAGGGTCCTTACCGTTCCGGCGTTGATCTGTCTGCATTCATTGATGATATCGGCGAGCTTCGCCGTTATGACGGAGGCGTTTATCGTAACGCTGAATTCAGCTTTATCATCTTTATATATGCTTGCGTACTTTTTACCGGACGCCGCTATGAAAGAGGACGTCAGCTCATCACCGATGAGCAGATCTGCGCCTTCCGCCGCTTTTGCGATATCGGCGTTTACAACGGAGTCGACGGGACCCGACGCGGTGTAAACGGACTTTGAAGAAATACCCTGTGCCGCCGCCGCTTTTTCGAGCCCTTCGGTGAACGCTTTTGACGCGGCGTTGTCGGCGCCGACGTATGCGACGTTTTTGAAGCCGTTCGACGCCGCGTAATATCCGAACAGATAACCGTACTGACGCGCGTCAAAAATAACGGCGGTCGTCTTGGCGTTAAGAGAAGCGGCTTCGGAAACTCTCGATCCGGGGACTGTGAGTATGACGAAAGAAACATCGCCGAACGTTTTCGTCGTATCCTTGACTTCAAGGTATGCGCCGGAAAAATCGTCGTTTGAAAGCACTATGACCTCGGCGCCGCCGGAAGCGGCGAGCTCGAGCTGTTTCTTAGCGGCGGTCGTGAACGCCGACGAATAAGTGACGGAATCACTGCCTTCGGCGGCGGCCGGCGTGTAATACTTGATCGCGGCCAGCTTGTCGGTAGTGGCGTCGTCATACGTTTTTTTGCGGTATTCTTTGAGCGCCGCCCACGCGCAGCCGCTGACCGTATTGTCGCCCAGCGCGAATTCAGCCTGTTCCTGCGACGTCACGCCGTCGGCGGCGGGGAACAGCTCCGTCACGAGTACGAGCTTGTATTTTGTACCGGTTGAGACCGTGTTAGGCGCCGTGCACGAGCAGAGAAGTGCGATCGCGGCGACGGCAAGCAGAATCACGGCTATGAGCTTGATGTGTTTTTTCATTAAATGAGATCCTCGTTTCGATGATGTTATTTTAAGATCGACGGCAGCATGCTCGTGCCGTCAAGTGAGTTTTCGATACCGAAAAAGTCGAGTATGGTCGCGCCGATGTCGGCGATAGTATGCACGCCTTCGATCGCGTGCGCGCGGCGAACTGTCTCAGAGCAGAACAGCACCGGCACATATTCGCGAGACGTCACGCCGCCTTCAACGGATCCTGAGCCGTGGAGCGCCGCGATGATCAACATATCGACCGGGTGCATGAGCTGAAGAAATTTACTTATGCGTTTGTCGAGATAAGTGAGGCTCCGGCTCATCGTGGAGGCGTTGAAATCGTGATCTTTGTCGCGCCGCGGTATCTGCAGGCTGACGACGCACACGCCGTCAAAAGCTGACTTTACGGCGTTCGCCGTCTCGTTGAGGCATTCTCTCGGATCTGATGCGGGTTTCGTTGACGAAGATCCCGGGATGCCGAAATATCCGGCGGCGCGTCCGATCGTTATTATATCTTTACCGGCGGCACGAAGCAGGTCGAATATCGTCCTTCCGTGGCGCGCGACGGATCTGAATTCGTCGACGCCGGAAACGTCGGAAACGGACAGCGGTTCGCGGACCGTGTTGCCGGTAAGCTCGAGATACCCTTCGAGCGTACCTTTGCCGACAGATGCGGGCTCACATTTTCCGAACGCGCCGGAAACGACGCACGCGCGTCTGCCGACGCTTATATCAGCTATGTTGAACAAGCCGAGGCTGCGCAGAAACGGGATATTGAGTTTTCCTTGCTCATATATCGCCTTCAGCGTGTCGGCATCGGAGTCTCCGTAATTTACGGAATCGGGGGCAGGCCCTATTCCGAGCCCTTCGACTATTGCGAGAAACAGTCTTTTTTTCATAAATCGGGGTTCCTATCGGGTGCTAAAATATCGATCACGGGAGCCAGATCATTAACTATGTAATCCGGTTTTATACTGCTTGTGCCGTCGTATTTTCCTCGCGGATCGTACAGGCATGTGTCGACGCCGTACGCGATACCGCCGGCGATATCGGCTGAGAGCGAATCGCCGAGAACGAGCGCGAGCTCCTTTTCAAAGCCGGGAAGTCTTTGAACGGTCAACTCGAAAAATCTGACGTCGGGTTTTGAATAGCCGACAAGTTCGGAGATGAAATATCCGTCGCAGAGCTTGTCTAACTTCGACGCGGCGAGTCTGGGAAGCTGGACGCGCGCAGTACCGTTCGAGATGATATAAACACCGACTTTGCCGCGGCATTTTCCGATCAGTTCTTCCGCACCGTCGATCATAACGGCGGATCGGGACAGATAACTCTCGTAAAGCGGCGCAGCGGCAGTGCCGTCCGCACTGATCCCGCGGGACTCAAAAAAGCCGGTGAATCTCGTTCTGATCAGCTCATTGCGCGTTATCTCGCGCCGCTCCAGACGTTTCCATAGACTGTCGTTGTACGATGAATAAGCCGCCGTTACTTCGTCGTCCGGAGTGACGCCGAGATCGTTCAAAGTCCGGCACAGTGCGTAATGCTCGGACGCCGAAAAATCGAGCAGCGTATTATCGAGATCTGCCAGTAAAAATCTGTAATTCTTCTTTTTCATAAACAGTGTTTATATCATACATTCAAATTCACCTTTATTATAATATAACATTTTAGTTTTTTTATGGATAAGAGGCAAACCCACGGTGAATGTTGACGAATTGGACTGTAAAAGTTTGATTGAATTAAAATGAACACATCTAAATTTACAAAATCACGCTTTAAATGACGAAGTATAGAATTTATAATAAACAAAAAGGAGGGGCTGCGCTATGAAAAAAATAGTTTTGCTCGGCGATTCGATAAGACTGATCGGATACGGGAAAAGGTGCGCTGAACTGCTCGGCGACGAATATGAAACGGTAGAGCCGGAAGACAACGGAAGGTTCGTCAAATACACGCTGAGAGGCGTTCTGCTCGAATGGAAGCCGCTGCTCGAGGGCGCGGATCTCGTCCACTGGAACAACGGTTTGTGGGACGTCTGCGACCTCGGAGACGGTCCGTTCACGGATCTTGACGAATACGTCAAAAACCTGATTCGCGTGCAGAAGGCGCTGCGCGGTTACACAGACAAGATCGTGTTCGCGACTACGACGCCTACGTCTCCTCTTATGTGGGGACACGACAGAAACAGGACCATACAGTACAACAAAGCCGCGGTCGAGGCGCTCGGCGAACTCGGGATAGTAATAAACGATCTGTTTTCCGTCGTCGATGCTGATATCGACGCGAATATCAGCGAAGATTACCTGCATCTGTCGCCTCGCGGCGTGGAGCTTTGCGCCGCACAAACCGCCGAAATCATCAGGAAAACAGTGAACGGCTGATAATTTTCGCGATTTTTTGCAAAAAAATCATTATTTTTTGCGAAAAAACTATTGCCAAATCGGAATTTATAGTTTATAATACGTTCGCATACCCTACAAAGAATCTAAATTTCAGGAGATATAACGATGGT
>JAGDCE010000061.1 GCA_017958705.1 Clostridia bacterium | reverse complement strand
GAGCCCGAGGAGACGACCGCGCCGGTGACGACGGAGCCGGTCACGACGGAGCCGGTGACGACAGAGCCGGTGACGACCGCGCCCGCGACTTCGGCGCCCGTGACGACCGAACCGGTAACAACGGTCTCCGAAGTGCCTGTGACGACGTCTCCGGAAGAATCCGAGACAGTTCCCGACACCGTGACGCAGACCGAGACGGAGCCGGACACCGAACCGGCGACCGAGCCCGATACCGAACCGGATACGGGATCCGACACAGCTCCGAACACCGACGATCAGATACCGATCGGCGACGATACGGGCAGTATCGGGACCGAACCGGGGACCGAGCCCGATACCGAGCCTGATACAGAACCCGACGTGACGACCGGCGAGGCGACGGAGCCCTCCGGCGGTGCCGGCAAAAACGGCGTCAACGTGACCGCGATCATAATAACGGTCGTCGCCGCCGCGGTGATCGGCGCGGGCGCCGGACTTCTGATCAGCCGCAGAAAAGCCAAGACCAAAGAATGAAAAGATTCGCATTGAGACTGCTCTGCTCTCTGCTCGCTCTGCTGATGTGCTCCTGCGCGGCAAGACAGACCTCGGCGGGAACGGACGATACGACCGCCGAGACCGTGACCGACGCTGAAACGGAAACCGCGCCGGAGCAGACCGCCGGGCCGGACACGGCAGCGGTGACGGAGACCGCAGCGGAGACCGAGCCGCCGGAAGAAGAGGTAAAATACGTGAATCACGCCGATATGAAGGCCATGTGGATCTCACAGTTCGATATGGCGAACGTTTACGTAAAAAACGGAAAGCAGCGCAGCGAAGCGGAATTTACAAAATTACTCAAAAGAATACTTGACAACGTCGCGCGCAATCATTATAATACAATTATATTTCAGGTCAGACCGTACGCGGACAGCATGTATCCGTCGGACGTGTGCCCGCCGTGCTATATAGCGTCCGGCGGCTACGGCACCGAGCTTGAATACGATCCGTTCGAAATACTCATAAAGGAAGCGCACGAACGCGGCTTCTCCGTGCAGGCGTGGATCAACCCGATGCGCGCGATGCTCGTCAAGGAGATAAAGCTCGTGTCTGACAGATACACGATAAAGCAGTGGTACGACGACAGCAGGCTGCGCAGTCTTTATCTGCCTGTCGTCAGCGACAGGGTCTATCTCAATATCGGCGAGCCCGAGGTGCGCGACCTCATCGTAAGAGGCGCCGAGGAGCTGCTTCAGCGCTACGACGTTGACGGCCTGCACATGGACGACTATTTCTACCCGACGACCGACACGTCGTTTGACGCAAAGACTTTTTCGAACTTCAGGGACGGCGGCGGCAAGGGAGATCTTGCGAAGTTCCGCCGCGAGAGCCTGTCCGCGCTCGTCCACTCTCTGTACGAGGCGGTAAAGGCGTCGGGCGAGGGCAGGATTTTCGGAATTAGCCCGGCCGGCAACATGCAGACTGTGATAAACAGCCATTACGCCGACGTCAGGACGTGGTGCCGTGACGACGGGTATCTCGATTACATATGCCCGCAGGTCTATTTCGGATTCGAGCACGCCACCGTACCGTTCGATCAGACGTGCGAGAAATGGCAGAGCATAATCAAAAACGACAACGTCAGCCTGATAATCGGCATGTCGCTCGGCAAGGCGAAATCCGGGATCGACAACTACGCCGGCAAGGGCAAAAACGAATGGTCGGAGCATAAAGACATACTGCTCCGCTGCCTGCAGTTCACGCAGACGCTTGAAAAATGCCGCGGCGTCGCTTACTTCTGCTACCAGTATTTCTACGATCCCGCGGGAGGCGCGGAGGAAAGAGCGACCAAAGCGGAACGGGATAATTTCGTACCGTATTTAGAAATGATAACATGGCGGTAACGCCGGAAAATATGAAAGGAAAACAAAATGAAGACTTTATTTAGAACACTGAGTCTGATACTCGTCATCGTTCTGGCGATATCCGCATTTGCGGCGTGCAATGACAGCAAGCCGGAAACCACCGAAAAAACGGATGACGCCGTCACGACCGCCGCCGGCACCGAAAAGCCCGACGACACGACCGCCGCCGCGACCGACACGGACGAGCAGACAGAAGAACAGACCGTGACCGAAGAGGTCACCACCGAAGAGGTCGAGCAGAATCCCGATATAACCGACCTCGTAGTAAAGGGCAGCACAGTTGAGATCAGCACACGTGAAGAGCTGTTCGCGTTCGCGGATCATATGATCAACGAAGACGACGGCTACGATTTCTCCGACTTCACAATCAAGCTGATGGCCGACATCGATCTTGATCCGACGCTTGAAGGCGGCAAGAACTGGACGCCCATGCTCGCGGCCTCCACGCTTATGGACGCGATCTTTGACGGTCAGGGCCACACGATCAACGGCATGACGATCGAACCCGAAGACCTTATAGTCAACGGCAGCAACGGCGCAGTATACGGCACAGGCTT
>JAGDCE010000060.1 GCA_017958705.1 Clostridia bacterium | reverse complement strand
TCGAAGGAGTAAGAGTGAAAGCCGCTTCAGAACCGGAGCTGCCGCCGCCCTGAGAAGGAGCGACCGCGCCTATGAGCATAAGAGCGGGATAAGAGCCTTCAGCCGGGGCGTTGACGTTAGTGTCAACGGTGACGGCACCGGAACCGGTGGCGCAGCCTATGACGCACCAGCAGTTGTTAGCGATGCCGGAACCGGATTTGCAGGTGTACTTGAGCGAGTAAGCGCCGGGGCCGAAGGACTGGCCGAAGCTGATGTCTACCCACGCGTCGCCTACGCCGTTAAGTTCGGTGGTCGCAACGGTTGCGCCGTCTTTGATGAGCTCAACGGTCATGACCGCGTATTCCAGACCCAGATCGGGGTTCTGGGGCGGATTGCTGCAGTAGTAGAAACCGTGTACGCCGTTGAAATTGCCGTTTGCAGTGAAGCTGACGGTCACGTATCTGTCATCCGGATCACCGACGGGGTTGAACCACCAACCGGTAGTCAGTCCGGGAGCGTTTTCATC
This sequence comes from Clostridia bacterium, assembly GCA_017958705.1. Taxonomy (GTDB): domain Bacteria; phylum Bacillota; class Clostridia; order Oscillospirales; family CAG-272; genus UBA1248. The sequence continues at coordinate 1,643 of JAGDCE010000060.1, read as the reverse complement.
GCAGAGCCACTGATCGGCGTCCTTGGCGGATATGCCGATACAGAGAGCGAGCGTCAGCGCTGCGACGATCGCTATAGCAAGAATTTTCTTCATGGTATACCTCCTGTGTTTTATTCATGCTGATTTATTATATCATTCGCTGTGACAAATGTCAATAGGGAATTAATAATTTCTCTGCATTTGGACAATTTTTTTGAAGCGGATATGCCGGGTATTGACATAAAACGGGTTTTGTGATAAAATTCATGACGATGAAAGCATCTGAAAGGAGATATCATGAAAATATCGGATATAGATAAAAACCTCCGCGTAAGCGAAACGGTCGATTTCCCGGACCTGAAATGGATCATGCCGGACGGCGGAAATTTCCGTACGTACGGTTGCTGCTCGACTCAACCTTATAAAAGGATACCGGAGGAAGTCGCCGCCGCGGCGAACGAAGGCGTGCTGACGCTTCACGGCAATACGGCGGGCGTCCGGCTGAGGTTCCGCACCGATTCGCGTTACGTGGCGATACACGCGGAATGGCATACGCAGTGCTGTTTTCCGCACATGCCGGTCACCGGCGTCAGCGGCTTCGATCTCTATCGTGTCAAAGACGGCGTACAGGAGTTCGTCGGCCTGATCATCCCGCCGTTCAGTGCGCCTTACGGTTACGAAGGCTTCGTTTTTACGCCCGGAGGGATGCAGGATCTGATCCTGGAATTTCCGCTTTACAACGACGTGGACAAGCTTTACGTCGGCGTGAGCGACACGGCGGAATTCGAGGCGCCGGCGGAGTATTCGCACGCGCGCCCCGTGGTGTATTACGGCTCGTCGATAACGCAGGGCGGGTGCGCGAGCAGACCGGGAAACAGCTACCAGGCGATGCTTTCACGCGCTCTCGACTGCGATTACATAAATCTCGGGTTTTCCGCCAGCGCGCGCGGTGAACAGGCGATCGCACGGTATATCGGCGGCCTCGATATGTCGGCGTTCGTGCTCGATTACGACCACAACGCGCCGAACGAGGAACACCTCGAAAAAACGCATTATCCGTTTTACCGCACCGTGCGGGACGCGCGGCCGGATACGCCGATCATCATGCTGTCGAAGCCCGATGTCCTGAGCGTCGATCCCGGCGCCGCTTACGGCTTTGACCTCAGGCGTGAAATCATAAGGAAAACGTACGAGAGAGCCGTCGCGGAGGGCGACAAGAACGTGTATTTCATCGACGGAGCGTCGATCTTCGGAGACGACCCGCTCCGCGCCTGTACTGTCGATACGTGCCACCCGAACGACCTCGGATTCTACCGGTATTATGAAAAACTGTATCCCGTCTTAAGCCGCCTTATCTGATCCGGCGGAAAGCAATTTCAAAAAAGGAGTCGGCTGCGGGAACCCCCACCGCTCTCCGGTTCGCGGCGGGGAACCCCTGTCACGCCGACAATCCTTGGGGGTCCCCACCCCTCAATAACCCCCAAACCCCCTGTTCCCCTCCATCCGGTCAATAACCTGAGGGGCCGCGCGACCATCTGTAGGGGTCGACGCCCTCGACGACCCGGTACCCCGGGAAAACGGCGGGAGCAAGCCCCCGCCCTACAGTCGAAAAAAAGCCCCAACAGATGCTGGGGGGAGGCGGGGGTTTGGGGGCGGTAGAGGGG
>JAGDCE010000005.1 GCA_017958705.1 Clostridia bacterium | reverse complement strand
GGCGCAAAGCTGAAACGCGTATCGCTCGGTATAACCGGAGACAGCCGGGACGCCGAGGAATGCGTGAACGACGCGTATCTTTCGGCGTGGAACAAGATCCCGCCGGAGCGGCCGGCGAACCTTTTCGCGTATCTGTGCGAGACCGTGCGCCGCATATCGCTGACGAGATACCGCTACAACACGGCGGAAAAACGCAGCAGGAACCGCACGGTGTCGATCGACGACGAGCTTGCCGAGGTCGTCGACGGCACGGACGAGGACACGGGCGATCTTCCGGAAATCCTCAACGGATTTCTGTCGGAGCTTGAGGACGGCACGCGTTTCATATTCATGCGCCGCTACTACTACGCGGACGACATCCCGACTATCGCGAAAATGACGGGCCTTAGCGGCAACACGATATCCGCACGTCTTATGCGGGCGCGCAGAAAGCTTACGGAAATACTAAAAGGAAAGGGGTATAAGATATGAAAGCCAAAGACATAATGACGGCGCTCGGCGACGTCGACAACAGATACAAAAGAGAATCGGCGGAAGAAAACGCGAAGGTCTATTTCAAAAAAGGCAACGGGGCGAGGATCCTTAAATACGTGCTTTCCGGCGCCGCCCTGCTCGGGCTCGCGGCGTTCGCGGTCTTCGCGATCTCGACGAAATATTCGTCCGACAACATCGCAATGGTGGAGCCGGGCGCGAAAGTCGGATTTTCGACGTCGAAGACGACTATCACGGAGACCGCGGTAAACGGCAGCGGAGCGGACCGCGAGATCGAGATCGCCCGCTGCACGCTCAAGGGCGGCGATCCTCAGACGGTCAGTATGAACGATCCCGACTATATAATGACCGGCGGCACGTATATCTACAAAATTGACTATGATTACGCCTTCGGGACCGGCGACGAAGAAGGTTATTTCACAAAAAGCAAAGACGGTGCCGTACTTTGGACTTACAAATGGAAGGACGATACCGATCCGGATTCGGATCATCCTCGCTTTGAACACTTCACCGTTCTCGACTGCGGCGTGCTGCTTGTACGCGAGCTCGGATACGCTTATCTCGATCCGCCGTGTAAGCTGAAACTCGTGCTGCTTGACGATAACGGAAACGAAGTCTGGGTACAAAAATACACTCACAACATGGGCGCCGTAGCGGGAATATATTACGACGAGGATACGATATACGTCGTAAGCTACACCGACACGGAACAGTGGGCCACGGTAGAAGGCAGAGAAAGCGTAGTGCACGAACAGCTGCAGTCGTTCGTGATATCGGAGTTTTCAAAAGCGACGGGCGACCTGATCAGGAACAGACAGACCCCCGTGCAGATCGATATTTCAAGCAGCACGGTCCGCTGTCTCGGCAAGGTCGATACCGGTTACGTCATAATGTATTACGACCTCGATTACAGATCGAATCTGGTGCTTCTGTCATACGACCGCGGAGTTGAGCGCATGATCAGCTTCGGCGTCAACTATGAATTCGGCACCGCGCAGTCGCTGAACGGCAAGATCTATCTGAGCGGCAAGCTTATGTCGCCCGGGCAGAACATGGGCGCCGACGCATATTTCTACGTGCCCGGGCATAACGGGCCGGCGGCGCTCTGGAGATACCGCATTGATCTGAAATACGCAAACAAAGAATACAAAGACGTTGCCGAAGAGTATAAGGAAGGAACGAGCGCAGTCCTGCTCGTATGCGACGGTTCGCTTTCGCCCGAGCAGATATACGTTCAGGAAGGAGCTTACGGCGGAGCGCTCGAGAAAACTGAAAACGGACTTACGTGGGACGTCGCACAGATAAGCACGGTCTACGCCGGAGCTGAAAAAGCCTCAGAGCCTTTCGTGTTCGGCAGCTCGAGAACGTACACGTTGGGCGAAAAAGGGCTGATCGCATCCTGTGAGGATACGGCGAAAAGCTACGTGATGATCGGCATCTACTATCCGTACGAATAAAGTATACCGCATCCGTCAGATCTTTAAGGCATAAATATACGGGAGGGTTTTCCCTCCCGTTTCGCTTTTTTAATCGGTGTCCCTGCGGGAACCCCGGCTGCGGGACGAATGGTGCGCCTCGTACCTCGGCGCCTTTGGGGACTCCCCGCCCCCCTCTCCGGGAACCCCCACCGCTCTCCAGGTCGCGGCGGGGGTTCCCGGGAGGGGAACAGGGGGTTTGGGGGGTGACGAGCATTGCGCCGCCGGGGGCGGATGAAGCAATGCGAGGAAGGCGCAGCGGTCGAAAAAATCAAGTACAGCCGCGGCAGCGGCACGCAGATTTTTTCGGGTCACCGCAAGCGGG
>JAGDCE010000059.1 GCA_017958705.1 Clostridia bacterium | reverse complement strand
CGGCTGTCGCCGATGATTCTCTTGCAATATGGATAATAGCGGCGGTGATTCTCGCCATGATCGGCGCGGCGGCGGGCGTTGTGGTGCAGAAAGTCAGAAAGTGAGTCTTCGGTAATGAAAACACAACTTATCAAAGCAGCCGCTGCCGTGTCCGCCTCGCCGTACGCCGCGTCGTCCGCGGAAAAGATCCTTCCGTATAACGGCGAAACAGGCACCGCGTATCCGGGCGTGACCTCGTCTGTCACAACGCATACATATGATTTTTCGGAAACGGATATAAAATTCTATTCGTCCGACACGGCGATCTCTACCGCGAGCCTGCGAACGAATATGATCTTCGACGGAAACACGCTTTCCTGCAAGCCGGGCAAAACTTTTTCGTTCGGTTCGGCTGATTTTCTCGGCGACGATTACGGCATATACGGCGGTAAAGCATCTTTCAGATTTGAAATAAGCGGCGGAGAGCTGTCTGCCGGAGTAAGACTCTCTAAAAAATCTACGGATAACGACCATCGCGGTATCTGGTTTTCTTTTGATAACGAAAAAATAGCGGTTTCAGAGCCGGAGTCGGGTTTTTCGGTCACTGTCAGCAAAGCGGTAAAATCCGGAACGGCGGTCATAGAAGACAAAGCCGACGTTATAGAACTGTATGTAAACGGCGGGCTTGTCTGCGGAGTTCTTTACGACGCTTATAACGGCGCTGTTTCCGTATCGGATCCGCAGGGGAAAACGCTTGCGGAAAAGGGATCTACTTCCGTCAGACCGGCAGGTTACTTCACGGTATACGCCGACGGGCTTGACGGATACGTTGACGATATAAGCTTTGAGCATAACAGCCTGACCGTCAGTGCCGCCGCCGCACAGCCTGTCGATTACTCGAACTGGGTCGCAGCGGACGACCGCGGAAGAACGACCCCGACGGGGATCGACAAAAGAGACGGGAAGCAGGTGGGTATATTCTACTTTCTTGCCCATACGGGAGAAGATACCGAATTTATTCAGGACATCACAAAAATATACACGGAAAACGGACTTGAAGGACTTACGGATCACCTGACGGATCCGAAAAGCGACGGGGGCTATTATTGGGCTGAACCGTATTTCGGATATTATACAAGCGTTGATAAGTGGGTCTACCGCAAGCACGCCGCGCAGCTTTCGGCGGCGGGCGTCGACTTCGTGTTCCTTGATTTCACAAACGGGGCATATTATCCGGACGCTCTGCAGGTCCTGCTCGACACGTGGCTGCGGATACGTCGGGAAGGCGGTACGACGCCGGATATATGCGTATGCTGCCACACGGCGTACGGTGCTGTTATGGACGCTTTGCGCGGAACGGTGTACTCGGAGGAAGGCTTTGCAAAATACGGCGAGCTTTTCTACCGGTACAAAGGCAAGCCTCTTCTGCTCGCGGCGGTCGGCGATGACGACAGCGAAACAGGCAAATGGTGCCGCGAAACATTCACCGTCCGCGACTGCTGGGCGTGGACGGACGAAGACGGCTCCTGGAACTGGCTGCAGGAGTACCGTAAGAGCGGAGATAAATACAGGATGATGAACGGCGGTCCGGGACGCGATGCCGACGGCAATTTCGAGGAGCTTGCGCTCTGCATCGGGCATCACCCAACAACGTCGAAAGGACGTTCCTTCGCAAATGGCAAAATACCGAAGACGGAAGACGATTACGGCTTTTCGCTCGACTCCGGCGCTGGAAAGGGCTTCGAAGCACAGTTCAACGCGGTAATGTATTTCGATCCGGAGATCGTACTCATAACCGGCTGGAACGAGTGGGGCGCGGGACTGTCGCACTATAACGATGAAGACACGTTCGCCGGATCGCCCGCGCGCGGTTTTCAGTTTGTCGATCAGTTCAACACGGAGTATTCGCGCGACGCGGAGCCCATGCGTATGCGCCAGGGCGACGGCGTCGGCTTCGGCGACAACTTCTATTATCAGATGACGGGGTATATCCGCACTTTCAAAGGTACGGGACCCGTCGCCGCGGCGAGCGGTCAGAACGGCGCGGATCTTTCCGATAAGTCCTCGTGGAACAGCGTTGGACCCGTATATACGGATACAGCGGGCGATACGGAATGGCGCAGCGAAGACGGATATTTTACCGGCTGCAACTACGTGAACAACAGCGGAAGAAACGACATCGTCTCCGCAAAGGTAAGCCAGGACGCGGAATATCTGTATTTCAGGGTCGATGCAGCGAATGAAATAACGACTGACGGCGGCAAAAACCGGATGAATCTCTTCATCGATACCGATAACGATCCGAAGACAGGCTGGGAGGGCTTCGACCTTATACTCAACCGGGCGCGCGACGGTCACTACGTATCGGTCGAATCGCTTGAAAACGGCTGGGACGGAGAAGCGAAAGGAAAGGCGCTTTACACGCTCGACGGCGAAACGATGGTAATACGTCTTTCCAAAGAAGTTGCGGGAATGACCGGCAAGGTCTCGGAAATGAGATTCAAATGGGCTGATAACTCAACTCTTTCGGGCGACGTCATGGAATTTGACGAGCTCGGAGACGCGGCGCCCGACGGAAGGTTCGCATTCCTGTACGTCTGCGGCGAAGCTGCCGACTCAGTACCGGCGGCAGAATACACGCTGCTCGGGCAGGACGGCGGCGTTGTTCCGGCGTCAGACGAAAAAATACCGTTTTCCGTTACTCCGTCAAACGGACCGGAACAACGTGAAAACGGCGAAACGAACCGGAGCGCCGTGAAAAAACATTCCGCGGCGTTGAAAATAATGATAGTCGCGGCGGGAGCGGTCGCCGGAGCTTGTCTGTTCTCCGTCATCGCGCTGCCGGATATCATAAAGAAAAAAATCAAATAAACGATCATCAGATATCGGGAGGTCATTATGGAAAAAGTAAGAATAGGTGTATTCGGAGCAGGTCGCGGTATGAATATGGTAAATCAGATCCTGTCCGGAACAGAAGGAGAGCTTGTCGCCGTGTGCGATAAATACAGGCCTTCTCTTGATAATTGCAGAAACACGGCGGAAGCGGCGGGAATGAACGACGTCGCTTATTATACCGATTTCGAAGAATTCATCAGACACGACGGGATGGATGCCGTGATCCTGGCAAACTACGCGTATCAACACGCTCCGTATGCGATCCGTCTGCTCGACAGCGGACGGCACGTGATGTCGGAGTGCCTTACGTGCGCAACGATGAAAGAGGCGGTGGAGCTGATAGAAGCCGTGGAAAGAAACCCTCATCTTGTATACAGCTATGCGGAAAACTATTGTTATACCGCCGTCCGTCTTGAAATGAAAAAGCGTTACCGCAGAGGAGATATAGGCGAGCTGATGTACGCGGAGGGCGAATACCGTCACGACTGCTCTCCGATATGGCCGCAGATCACCTACGGGCAGAAGGATCACTGGAGAAATATCAACCCATCTACCTTTTACTGCACCCATTCCATAGGACCGATCCTGTATATGACCGGACTGCGTCCCGTAAAGGTCTCCGGCTTTGAGACTCCTAATCCGGATTATATGTGGAATCTCGGCACCGCCGCCGGCGGCGCCGGAATGGAGATCATCACACTTGAAAACGGAGCGATCTTAAAAAGCATACACGGTAATCTGAAGCACGTGTCCCCGTCAAATTACGAGATAAACGGAACACGCGGCGCCATGCGCGATCTTACCGACGGCAGAATAGAGGTTTACTGCGAAAAAGATAATGAAAACGGGCGAGGAAGTCACGACTCGTATTCGCCCGCGCCTATGATCGCGGAGGCGGAAAACAGCGGGCACGGCGGTGCCGATTTCTATACAACGCATTTCTTTATACAGTCGATTCTCGGGAACGAAGAGGCGAAGAAGCATACGATAGACGTATATACCGCGGTAGATATGTGTATACCCGGTATTCTCGCATACCGTTCGATATGTAACGGCAACTGCTCCGTTGACGTTCCGGATCTGCGAAATAAAGAGGAACGCGACGCGTACCGCAGCGATACGTTCTGCACTTTCCCTGACGCCGCGGGCGATATGTGGGTTCCGAACAATATACACGGTAAGGAAACACCGCCGGATTCGGTTTATGAAGAGGTGCGCCGCCGCTTCCTTGCGGGAGAACCGGGCTGATGAGATAACCGCTTAAAAAGGGAGTCCGTTTTAAAAACGGGTTTTCTTAACGAAGGATCGCCATTCCAATCAAAAACGGAGGGAAAACCATGAAAAACAGAATACTGAGTTTATTGATAGCTCTGCTGACCGTCTTCACGGTTGCTCTCAGCGGCTGTACGGACAAGCCCGACGTGACCGGCACCGAACCCGGCACGGAGGATAATACGGTCACCGCAGCAGAAGAGGATACGGGTGTACACGACGACCTGCCCGAAATGAACTTCAATAACTATACCTACCGCATTATCGGTCAGGGAGGCGCCGGCTGGACAGCCTCGGATATGCTGCGTCCGGAAAAGCTTACCGAAGACGGTTTTAATGATGCGAAGCTGAAAAGATATCTGAATATAGAAGAAAGGTTCGGCGTCAAAATAGAAACGTATTTGTCGGAGACCGTTTATTCCGTGATACAGGGTGCCATATTGTCTAACGATCACAGTTTTGATCTGATAAATATGGATACCGGCAACACGTCAAGTGCGGCTCTCGCGGGACTGCTTTGCAATCTGAACGAGCTTGAATATCTGGATCTGTCAAAGCCGTATTACGATCAGAACTACGTACACGATATGTCGTTTGAGGGAAAGCTCTTTTCCGCCGTTACGGACATCACAACGATGGATATGTACGTTACGTGGATAATGATGTACAACAAAGATATGATCGATAGATACGACCTTGAAAGTCCGTACGATCTTGTTCAGAACAATCAATGGACGTTTGACAAATTCAACGAAATGATCAAAGACGTTTCCGCCGATAACGGAGACGGCCGGTGGGATGAAAAGGATACATACGGCTTTGCCGCACATACCGGCTCCGCGGGAAACTTCTTCTACGCCGCCGGGCTTACGATCTGCTCAAAAGATGATGCGACCGACATACCGTATATTTCTCTCGGTGAAAAAAGCGAAACTCTGGCGCTTGCCTCGGAAAAGATAACCGATATCGTTTATAACGGCAATAAAACTCTTATGAATAATCAGATAATCGAGGCTTTTTCCGAAGGAAGGGCGTTGTTTCTGGCTGAAATAACCGGTTATCTCGACGTTTTTCGCAGCATGGAGGATAATTTCGGGATCGTTCCGTACCCTAAGCTGAGCTCGTCTCAGGAAAGATATTGTACGACTAACTCAAACTGCATCATGGTATTCTCCATCCCGGCGTTTTCCTATAAACAGGGTGAGCTTGAACGTTCGTCGATGATTTTTGAGGGACTGAACAGCGAATCATACAAGCTTATACGTCCGGCGTATTATATCGACGTGCTCAAAGGCAAACAAACGCGTGACTATCGCGACTACGAAATGCTCGATCTTATAAGAAACAGCCGTGTATATGACTTCGGTCTGTTCAATGATCTGGGCAAGCTGACGGGAATTTTTGCATCCCTTGCTTCGACTAAAAATCCGAAAGTCTCTTCGCTTCTGAAAAAATGCATTACGGCGGGAGAAAAGAAGATGGACGGTATACTTGAAAAATATCAATCCATATCTTGATACGGCAGCACTCAAAACATTTAAGGAATCTCAATTGACGGTATTATCGTGGAGGTACATATGAGAAAAATACGTGTCGGCTATTTGCCGCTATACATAAAGCTTTATGACGACAACGGTCAGGACCGTTCTCCTTTGGTTGAACATATGAATAAGCTTATATCTGCGCTGAACGAACGCGGACTGGACGTATATCCGGCGGATGAGCTGTGCCGCACATCCAATGAGTTTGACCGCGCCGTACAGCGCTTCAACGATCTGAACGTAGACGCGGTCATCACTCAGCATCTCGCTTATTCTCCTTCGCTTGAATCCATAAGAGCGCTGCTTCGTCTTGACGCTCCGATCGTCGTATTCGATACAACACCGGATTATCAGGTCCTTTCTTTGGCGGATCGAAAAAACTGTATCGACGACGATCACGGGATCCACGGCGTGCAGGATATGTGCTGTATGCTCCGCAAAAACGGAAAGCCGTACACAATCTGCGCAGGACATGCTTTTCACGGCAACGTGACAGACCGCGTAGTCGGTGCTTGCCGTGCGGCCGCCGCAAAACGGTTTTTCAACACCGCCAGGATCGGTTCGGTCGGCGGTTCCTTTACCGGTATGGGCGATTTTATGATAGACGATGAGCGCTATAAAAACGATATAGGCGCTGCGGTACATTATATGACGCCGGAAGTCAGCCGCTTTTACCTGTCGCAAGTCACGGACGGGGAGATAGACGCGGAGATTGAAAAAGATGCGAAAACGTGCCGGTTTGACGTCAAAAACACGGAGAATTACCGTCAGGCGACACGCAGCGGTCTTGCAATACGCAAATGGATGGAAGCGGAGAAACTGAATTGCTGCACCGTTAATTTCTTGACGCTTGACAAGTGCGGATTGCCGAAAATGCCGTTTGTTGAATGCTGTAAGATATTGGAAAGAGGCCAGGGATACGCCGGAGAAGGCGACGTGCTTACGGCGGGGTTGGTAGGAGCGCTGTCACACGTTTATCCGGATACAGCGTTTACTGAAATGTTTTGCCCGGATTGGGAGCAAGATCTGATTTTGCTCAGTCACATGGGCGAAAGCAATCCGCGCCTCGCCAACTGGAAACCGCTCATTGCCGATATGAAATTCAGATATAACAGCTGCGGGGATACAGTCGCAATGTACAACTGTTACCGTCCCGGAAAGGTCGTGTACGTCAACCTCGCTCCGATGAAAGACCGGTTCACTCTGATCCTTACCGAGGGCGAAATACTTGACGTCGGTCTGATCGACGGCGCATACCGCCGCAACACCCAGGGCTGGTTCAAGCCGTGCAAGCCGGTCGATCGGTTTTTGGAGGAGTATTCGTACGCGGGCGGTACCCATCATTCCGCAATGGTTTACGGTGCGGACATAGATGAGCTGCGTGTATTCGGCAAAATGATGGGCTTTGAAGTCGTCGAGATCCGGTAAAACACCGGTGTTATGAAAAAAAAGCGAAAGGCGTTTGATAATGGCATACAAGTATCTTCCGTTTTATGAGACACAGGCTTTCTGCGTAAAGGTTTTTCAAGGCTACGGCTTCAGCGAGGAAGACAGCCGCATGATCACCGAAGTTCTGCTTGAAGCGGATCTTTCAGGTATTGAGTCACACGGTATTCAGCGTCTGACAAGATATGATTATGAAATACGTTCCGGCTTTGTGAAGATCGGTTCCGAACCGGAGATCGTTTATGAGACCCCGATAAGCGCCGTTATGGACGGGCACGACGGTATGGGACAGATCATAGGCGTAAAAGCCATGGATCTCGCGATCCGGAAGGCGAGCCTCGCCGGTATCGGTATAGTCACGGTGCGTGATTCCAATCACTACGGCATTGCCGGATATTACGCTGATATGGCTGCGAAGAAGCGCCTTATCGGTATCAGCATGACGAACAGCGAATCCATTATGGTGCCGACTTACGGCAAGGAGCCCGTGCTCGGAACTAATCCGATTGCCTTTGCGATGTATGCGGAACCCGCTCCGTTCTGCTTTGACGCCGCTACCACGGTCGTACCGAGAGGTAAACTCGAAGTATACGCAAAACGCGGCAGCGGATTGCCGGACGGCTGGGCGATCGACGAAACGGGACGTCCGAGCTCCGACTCGGACCGTGTATTGAAAAACATCATCAATAAATCCTGCGGCGGCATTCTTCCGCTCGGCGGCGCCGGAGAACAGACAGGCGGTCACAAAGGATACGGATTCGGTATGATCTGTGAGATCATGACCGGAATATTATCTCACGGATGCACTTCAAACCACGTCAACCGTACCCCCGGAAGCATTAATACGTCTCAATGCTTTATCGCGCTGGATTACGGTATATTCGGGGACAAGGCTGAAACGGAAGCGCGTCTGTCAACATTTCTTAACGAAATACGTCAGGCGGCTAAAGCCGACGGAGAACAGCGTATCTATATTCACGGGGAAAAGGAATTCGAGCGTCACGATAAGGTATTGCGCGACGGCATACCCGTAAACGAAAAAACATATGAGGAAATGATCAGAATCGGTAAACAAACAGGAGCGGCAGATCTTTTGCCGAAGTATGTAAACCGATAATGTTCAGAACATAAACAGTTTTATGAAAGG
>JAGDCE010000058.1 GCA_017958705.1 Clostridia bacterium | reverse complement strand
ACTTTATATATGACGGACGGCGCCGTGGTGACAATGTCGAGATTGAATTCGCGCTCGAGCCGCTACTGGATGATATCCATGTGCAGCAGTCCGAGGAAGCCGCAGCGGAAGCCGAAGCCGAGCGCGGCGGAAGTCTCGGGCTCGAACGTTAGCGAGGCGTCGTTCAGCTGAAGTTTGAGTATCGCTTCTTTCAGGTCCTGATATTTCGCGCCGTCGGCGGGATAAATGCCGGAGAACACCATCGGTATGCACTTTTTGAAGCCCGGGAACGGTGTTTCCGTCGGATTTGCGGCGTGCGTGACCGTGTCGCCCACACGCGTGTCGCTTATGCTCTTGATGCTGGCGGTTATATAGCCGACCTCGCCCGCGCGGATGCATTCCGCCTGCGTCAGCCCGAACGGCGACATATAGCCGACCGACACGACGTCGAATTCCGCGCCGGTGTTCATCATCCTGATGCGCTCGCCGGGTCTCAGCGTGCCGTCGAGTACGCGGACGTAGACGACGACACCGAGATAAGAATCGTAATACGAATCGAATATCAGGCATTTGAGCGGCGCGTTGTCGTCGCCTTTCGGCGCCGGGACGTCCGATACGATGCGGTCGAGCACTTCCTGGATGTTTATGCCGTTTTTGGCGGAGATCTCCGGTGCGTCGAGCGCCGGGATGCCGATCGTGTCCTCGATCTCATGCTTCACCCTCTCCGGCATAGCGGCGGGAAGATCTATTTTGTTTATGACCGGCACGACCTCGAGCCCGTTGTCGACGGCGAGATACGCGTTCGCCATCGTCTGAGCCTCGACGCCCTGCGTCGCGTCGACAACGAGGACCGCGCCTTCGCAGGCGTTGAGCGAGCGGCTGACCTCGTAGTTGAAGTCGACGTGCCCGGGCGTGTCGATGAGGTTGAGAACGTATCCTTCACCGTCGGGCGCCGTGTACTCGAGTCTGACGGCGCGCGCCTTAATCGTTATGCCGCGCTCGCGTTCTATATCCATGTTGTCGAGCAGCTGCTCCTCCATATCGCGGTCCGAAACGGTGCGCGTGATCTGAAGAAGCCTGTCCGCAAGCGTGGATTTGCCGTGGTCTATATGAGCTATTATGCTGAAATTCCTTATCCTGCTTCTGTCGTACATCTGATACTCCAAAATATAATATTGCAGTTTATTCTATCATATCCGGTTTGAAAAGTCAATAGATTTTTAAAGTTTTGCGCGCCGCGCGCAAAATAAAGCGCTATTGACAAAACAGTTTGTTTGTGATACAATGAACGTATGAAAAAATCGGGTGCTCGCAGGGAAAAGGTGACATGATGCCGAAAAACAGGATGCGGCTTTTGAGAGTCGGCTCGCCGCTTTACAATTTCATACATTCCGGACTCGGCCGGGCCGTTATCGCGGCGCTCTGCGCCGCGCTCGTTTTCGGCGTGCTCGTCTGCATCCCCGCGGTGCGGCGCGCGGTCACGTCCGTTTTCGCCGGCGACGAAACGACCGGTGAGACGACGGAGCCCGATCCGACGGACGTGCCGCAGACCGTGACGGACGCGGACACGGGCGATCCGGGGCCGCTCACCGGCACCGGCGTTTTCATCGATCCGGACGACACCGGATCAGAGCCGCAGACGGACGAGGAGACTATCGACCGCATCGTAAAGATCATGGAGGACAAGGGCTTTACCGCGGAGTCGTGGAACCGGCTGAGATCCTTCGGCGTCACGGCGTTCGACCTGTTCGTCACACGTTTCTTCGACGGCGCGTTCGTGTTCGACTCGTTCGAGCGGGGCGTATATTCGGTGTACTGCTCAGTTTTCATAAAAGAGGATTTCGACAGCAACGGGTGGCCGGACGACGACCCGCCGAAACTTAACTTCCCCGACGTCACGCTTGCATACGATCCGTCGTTCTTCCCTTCGAAAGCCCAGTGGCTGCGCACGTACGACAACATGGTCAAGCTGCGCGCGAAAAACATAGCGGAGACGACGATGCGGCAGCTGGAACCCGTCACGTACAGGTTCCTTACGCTGACCGGGTTCAGCGATTACTATTTTCTGACTGCGGAAAACAGTATCGAAGCGTGCTTCGAATACGCCGCCGAAAGATCCGACAACCGCGTCAAAGGCGAGATAATATCACAGCGGCGCGGCGAAGCGATCGTATACTGCCTGCAAACGTATACGGCGGATATATCGGATAAAATGTCAAAGCTCGTAAACGAGGTCTTCAGGAACATAATGTACGGCGAATATTCCGATTTGAGAGCGCGCTTCGGGCTTGATTACGATTACGAAAATTCGCAGACGGTCAAAGAACTTCTGGATTTTGTAAAAGAATACGCGCCGAATCTGTTTGAGGTCGAAGCGAAAAACGATTATCCGAACACGTACGCGGCGCTGTCGGCGGCGGGCTTCAGCGATTACAGACCCGGTCCGCCGGATATGACGTACAGGATAAAACAGCTTTTGAAGGAGCTGAACGGTTTTTACCGCGCGGTCACGTACGGTCTGACGGAAAGTCAGGGGTGCTCCGAGGTATACGAAAAAGAGGAGGATCTTGAAAACGCGAGTCCTGAGCTTATCGCAAAGCTTACCGAACTTTACAGCGACAACAAAGCGGAGCCTATGACGCAGGCATTTTACCCGTTCCATTCGCAGGTCGAGGGCTTTCAGACGATCGAGCAGTGGCGGCAGTATTACGGCAGATTTCTCCCGGCAGAAACGGTCGACATGATGCTGTCGAAGGAAAGCAAATATTTCTTCACGGCGAACGGAAAGGTCTATACGACTTTCGATTTGGGTTTCAATGAAGCGGCGGCGGATCTGAACACGCTTCACATAACGTCGCAGAAGGACGGCCGCGTCACCGCCGAGGTGTACGTGAAAAACTCCTTTTTGTCCGGATATTATACCGTCGAGGTCAAAGAAGACGGCGGCGGGCTGCGCGCCATCGGCGGGACGTTCGTGCTCAATTACTTCGATTTCCCGCAGTACGGCGGCGCGATGCAGTTCCTCTATTCCGCTATGCGTTCGTTTTGCACGACTCAACGCATGACGTGGGTCAGATACGACGAACTTACGGATAAGCAGAAGGAAAAAGCGGCAGAAATGTACGCAAACCCCGAACAAAGGGGTTACCGCTTCTACCCGGACCCGGACGCGTTCTACGAAACGTACGTACGGCAGCTTTGTGAATATTATCCGGAAAAGACTGTCAGGGATCTGCTGAAAAACAACAAGCTTCTGTACGAGGTCGACGGGGTCCTTCTTGTCACGGACGCATTTGAAGAAATGAGTTTCTACACAGCGAACAAACTGATATCGATCGAGAAGACGTCGGATTCCTCATATAGTATGACGGTCACGCTTACCGAGCTCGGCATGATGTACGACTCTTATTCGAAGGAATATACGGTCAGGATCAGTTTCTTTGACGGCTCGCCGAAGATCACCGGAGGGACGCTCGTCAGCGAGTTTTTGACCGACGTGATGGCGGGAAAAGGATACGGGCTGTTCACGCGTACAGAGTACGAAGAATATTATCAGTGACGCGGCAAAGCTCCTTTATAAAATATTTTGAATTGGGTCTTTACAAAATCGAAAAAATATGGTAAAATATCAAAAAAGCGGGGGTGATACCCGCCGCGAACGCTATTCGGAGCATACATGAAATACAACAGCTACGGGGACGTAAAAGTCAAAGGAGAGCTCGGCGCGCGCTGCGCTCTACTCAGCTCCCGTCTCGAGGCGCCGATGTACCGTCCGCCCGAGGTTTTCCGCCCCGGCTCCTACGACTGGCCCGGCGACTGGGAGGGCAGGATAATCCTCGCTCTCTGCTGTCAGTCGCAAATAACCGGAAGACAGCCGTCGTTTCTTGACGAGATAATCGACGAGCTTCCGTCTCATCTGAACGGCAAGGGTTATTTCGGCGCCGATCACGGCGGCCTTATAAGCGAACAGCAGCTCTCCGGCCATTCGTGGCTTCTGCGCGGGCTGTGTGAATATTATGAATACAGGCGCGACACGCGCGTCACCGGTCTGATCGACGGCATCGTCCGCGGTCTGTTCCTCCCGGCGGCGGGCAGATACGCGTCTTATCCCGTCCTGCCCGAGCAGAGGGCGAACGGCGGCGGGATGAGCGGCAGCGAGGCGGGGACCGTCGACGGCTGGATCATCTCGACCGACACCGGCTGCGCCTATATGCCGCTCGACGGTCTGACGCACGCATATGAAATACTGTCGCGGTACGCCCCAGACGCGGCCCGCGACGAAGCGCTCGGCGCGCTGATCGACGAGATGCTTTATCACTTTTTCAGGATCCCGTTCATTGAAGTCAGGCTTCAGACGCACGCGACGCTCTCCGGCTGCCGCGGCGCGCTGCGCAGATATGCGCAGACCGGCGACGAAACGCTGATCGAGCAGGTAAAGCGCGTGTTCGGGTTATACGAAGAACACGGAATGACGCGGACGTACGCGAACGAAAACTGGTTCGGCCGCCCGGAATGGACGGAGCCGTGCGCGATAATCGACTCGTTCATGGTCGGCTCTCAGCTTTTTGCGTATACGGACGATCCGCATTACGCGGAGATCTCGCAGCTCATACTGTATAACGGGCTGCTTCACGCGCAGAGACCGAACGGCGGCTTCGGCTGCGACACCTGCGCGACTGACGGCGCGCTCGCCGTACACGGCTACGAGGCTTACTGGTGCTGTACGATGCGCGGCGGCGAAGGACTCGCCGCGGCGGCGGCTTACTCCGTCACAGACGACGGCGTGATAATAAATCCCGTGAGCGTTACCGCCCCGGTGCGCGGCAGGCGGCTCGAGATCGTCTCCGACTATCCGCACGGCGGCAGCGTCAGAATCAGATACGAGGGCGGCGGCAGGCTTTACCTGTTCGTGCCTCACTGGATTTCATCGGTCAAATGCGATCATATCGGCGGTTGTGACGAGCATTACGTTTACATCGACGTGCCGGACGGCGAGACGGTGTCGCTGACGCTCGAGCTGCGCCTGTGGCAGGATGAGAGCCGCGTATACGACGGCCCGCTGATGCTCGCATCAGAAGAAAAACAGGTGCGCGCCGCGGCCGAGGACGTGATACGCAAAAACGGCGGATACGAGGCGCGCGGACACCGTCTGACGAGCATCGACGGAACGTACCTTTTAAGCGAGGCGGCGGCGACGGCGCAGATATTATACGTGGAGCTTTCATGAGATCGGTACTTATAACAGGCGCGTCGCGCGGGATAGGCGCGGCGGCGGCGGAACGGTTCGCCGCAAACGGATACCGCGTTTTCGTAAACTACAACAGATCGGAAGAAAAAGCCCTTGCGCTGTGCGGGCGCATAAACGCCGGAGGCGGCAGCGCTTATCCGGTACGGGCGGACGTGAACGACAGAGAAGCCGTGCGCCGCATGATCTCGGTCTGCCGTTATCACGGCGGCGGGATAGACGTGCTCGTCAACAACGCCGGGATCGACTTTTACGGCGCGTTCGGCGCGACGGAGCCGCAGATCTGGGACGACGTGATCGGCACGGATCTCACCGGCGTTTACAACGTGACTTACGCCGCGCTGCCGGAGCTTTTGCAGTCCGAGCGCGGGCGCATAATAAACGTATCGTCGGTATGGGGCGTCTCGGGCGGCTCGTGCGAGGTCGCGTACTCGGCGGCAAAGGCGGGCGTGATCGGCTTCACGAAGGCGCTTGCGAAAGAGCTCGGGCCCGACGGCGTGACCGTAAACTGCGTGGCGCCGGGATATATAGATACGGATATGAACGCGGGATTCGACCGTCAGACGGTCGAGGATATAATCGACAGAACTCCGCTCTGCCGCACCGGTACCGCGGACGACGTCGCGGGCGCGATACTCTGGCTTTGCTCGGAGAGCGCCGGCTTCGTCACCGGGCAGGTGATCGGCGTTGACGGCGGATTTATGTAATAAAATATTTCCACAGGAGGAATTAACATGAAGAAGACCCTTGCGATCCTTGTTGCGGCAGTTATGGTACTGTGCGCGGTGGTGCTCGCGTCCTGCGACTCCCAGCCCGCGACCACGGACCCCGTAACGACCGCAGGTGACGTCACTACCGCTGAGCCCAAGACCACGGAAGCGGACGCCACCACAGCCGAACCCACGACCGAAGCGGACGTGACGACAGAGCCCGAAAAGACGACCGAAGCCCCCGACGGCCCCAGCTACGCAGAAGACGACTTCTATCTGTATGAAGGCGACCCGGCGGGTCACGTAGCGGTCTCCGCCGCCAACAACGGCGAGCTCGCCTGCAAATTCACCATTGAAAACAACGCCAGACTGATAGGCCTCTACTTCGAGTCCTGCCCGAGCTGGAGCACGCACGGTGAATCCGCTTTCGTCGTTGAGCTCTACAAGTGGGAGAACGACTACGACAACACCATTCTCGGCGATCCCCTCTACACCGAGGAATTCACCGAATGGGAAGACAATGATTCCTGCGACGTAGACTTCACCGAGGCTCAGCCGACCGGATTCGGCCCCGGCACGTATATGTACGTGTTCCGCGGCACGACCGCCAATATCGGCGTATGGGCCGTCGATCCCGTTGACGAGTGCGAATACTTCGAAAACGGAACGTCTTCCAACCACGGTTTCCGTGTCGTTGCGAACCTTCTCGTCGAAGAATAAGACTTTATAAGAGCATAAAAGAGCGGCGTTTGCCGCTCTTTTATCTTTTT
>JAGDCE010000057.1 GCA_017958705.1 Clostridia bacterium | reverse complement strand
TGAGCCGACGTACTCGGGATCCGTGAAATCGCAGAGAACAAAGGATTTTGCGCCTTCCGGAATGAAGGGCTCTTCGGTGTCGGGCGTGGAGCCGGGGCCGTCCGCGGTCATTTCGGGACCTTCGGAGGCGGGTTTTTCACCGTTGAGGTAATTGATGACGAAGCTCTGATATTCAAGTTCCGTCATGGACATGGAGAAGCCCACGTATACGCCCTCGGAGAAATACGGAATGGAGTCCTTGAAGTCGAAGTCGACTTTGAAGCCGTCGACGTAGATGAACAGGGATCCGTCTTCTTCCTTGAGTTCATAGGTCGTGTTGATGCCTTCGCCGTAGTATTCCTTATCGGTGTCCATATCGCTGAACGAGGTGGTCGCGACGTTGTTGAAACCGGGGAACGTCCACCAGGCGAAGGAGCCGGGACGGGTCAGCGCGATGATGCCGTGGGCATCTTCGTCGGAGTTGCCGCCGGTCATGGCGTCGAAGTATACGGCCTTGTCGAGGAACATGATGCCGTACCAGACGTCGGAGGAAGCGGAGTTGTCGGTTTCAACGGTGACGTTGAGCGAAACGCCGTCCTTGAGATCGATGGGCTTTGAATACATAAGGCCCGCGTTGGAGGACGGATAGTGTCCTTCATGAGCCAGTCTTATTCCACCGTCTGAGGTCGTAGAGATCTGCGCGTTTGCGGGAGAGCCGGAGGGATGGTTGACCATGACCCAGTCCTCGGAGCTGAGCGCTGCCGGGGTGACGGCGAACGCGGCCGCGAACAGGCCGGCTACCATCAGCACGGCGAGAAGTCTTGCGATGTGTTTCATATTCTTTCCTTTCTTATGAGTATTATATGCTCACAACTCTTTGCTGAGTTTTATTATAACATACATAATATATTTTGTCAATAAGAATTTTTAAAATGACGCGGTGCTTCAGTTGTCCGCCGAGGGATCGACGGTCTCGTAGGCGAGCAGCCTGCCGGCGTCGGTCACGAGCTTGCGCACCATCGAGCGCATCACGTAGAATTCTCCGCTGTCGTTTACGGTCATGAAGCAGCGGCGCTCCGAATAGGAGTAGAATTTATACGTCCTTACCGTACCGTTGCGGAAGCTGACCTCGACGGTGAGGAGCAGTGCACGCTCGGATTCGTCCGGTTCCTCGGTGAAGTCCTCGCGGTTGATGCTGAGCAGCGTCTGATAGAACTTTCTGAAGTTCCTGATGCCGTGGTTGGTGCCCACGTCCTTGTCGTCGCCCTTGAACGTCGTCCTGCCGTTCATCGTCTCGACGGCGACGAGATCGTCGCCGGTGCCGGTCAGCTCAAAGTCGTAGTTCTTCGTATCGGAGATCAGCTTTATGCGCGAGACCTTGTCGATGTTGACGCTGAATATCGGCTTGTCGAGGTAGTCCTTGAGCTGCCATTCGAGGAACGACAGTTTCGCGGCGTCGATCGCGGCTATCGTGTCGAACATATGCGAGGCGACGTAATAGAATTCCGTGCCGTCCTCGCGGCGCTGTTTGGCGCTGACGGAGACGAGGTTGTCGATCACGGCGTCCTCGGCGGTACGGTATTTGTAGTAAATGTCGTACGCGGGAGTGACGAAGCCGTATTTTTCGGCGATATCCGCCTTCATCACGTATTCGTATTCCTGTTCGCCGTTCTCGTCGAGCAGCGGAGCGCCGTCGTCGTCGACGAGCATCACGACGTCGTAGATGTTGTATTCGAGCAGCTCGGAGCCCGCCATGTTGACTATCTGTCCGAGCATCGCCGTCATGCGCTCCGTCGCCGCGTCGTATTCGACGGGTTTGGTGACGATATACGGCACCGTCACGCCGAAATCTTCGACTCCGGGGGCGTTTGCGTCGTCGTCCTGATACTGGATCAGCACGAACAGCTCGCCGTCACGCGCGATCAGGATCTGCGAGATGTTCGTAAGATACGAGTTGTCCTCGATCGGGTACGTCATTATCGGCGTCAGCAGCGATTTCACGTCGGCGAGCAGCGTCGTCTTTATTGACTGCTCGAGCACGTAGACTATGTCGCGCCCTTCTACCATGCAGTAGTAGTAATTCTCGGTAAGCGAGGGCTTGCCGATGAACACTTTGTATCTGCGCGTCTCCTCGCCCTCGACCGGGCGCGTCGTGATTATATAATACGCGGGGTCATCATCGGGACCGAGCCCGTATTCGGACAGCTCGGCGCGTTCCTCTCCCGGCAGGAACCTGTCGGAGATCAGCGGGAAGCCCGCCGCGACGATCAGCTGCGAGAAAAGCTCCTCGTTGTACGGCGCCCCCTCGAGCCCGAGGAAGCAGAAGCTTTCGGTCTCGGCGTTGTAGTAGCACGTGTATTCGCCGTATTCGTTGTGGACCTCTATCGACTGGATCTGACTGCGCTCGAGATGCTCGAACATCATGACGCGCTTCGATCCGGACAGCACCTCGCCGTCGTACAGCTCGGGCGGCTGCTCGACGTTTGTGCGGAACCACGAGGGTGCGAATATCGCGACGAGCGCGACCGCCGCGGCGATCACCGCCGAAACGACAATGATCGTCGTGATCTTTTTCGACGTTTCGGTCTTTATCTTTTCTTTCTTTTCGGGTTTTTCTTTCGAGGAGAACGTGCGCAGCTTCATCGGAGCGCGCGTATCCGCGTCGTCATCCTCCGGGCCGAGCGCGTCGCCGTATTCGGAATATTCGCCGCCGTAAATTATACCGTGCAGCTCCGAATCGGCGGAGCCGTCTTCCTTTGGTTCGCCGTTATCCTCTATTTCTTCGTTTTCCCTGTAGTTTTCGTCCATATCAGTGTCTCTTTCTTCTGACTACTACCACGACTCCGACGCAGAGCACCGCGACGGGCATTACGACCGCGAGCACGACCGTCCAGCCGCGCACCGCCGTACTCGTCACGGAGGTCAGACCGTAGTTTTCAAGGCTCTTGTAGTCTATGTCCACGGGGATCTTCAGAAGCGGTATCCTCGTGAGCAGGACGTTCAGTATGCCGCGGTTCGCGAACGCCTGGGAGCCGCAGTATTTGAGCATCTCGGGCGAGCCGCAGGCGAGCACATAGGAGTAGTAATCCTCGTTGTTCTCGTATTTCAGCCTGCTCGCCACGACGAACAGGTCGAAGCCGTCCGCCTTGCCGACGTCGGCAGGGGCGAGCACGTCTTCCGCCGTCGCGTACGCGCGCGCCGCGGAGCTGGTGCGGAAAGAGCTCGTCACGTTCATGGAAGTGCTCTGATCGTCGTTGAACAGGATCTGTACCGGCGCCGCGTGCTCGAATTTCGTACGCAGGTTCCGGTAGTTCTGCTGCACCGACGCGCCGAGGCCCTCGGTCGTGTAGACGACGGAGAAGCTGCGGTTGTCGTAGGATAGCGTGTTGACGCTGTCTTCTATCGTGTAGGTCGTGTGGATCTTCACGCCCCATTCGGACAGATAGTGGCTCAGATTCGTGTAATCGTATCCCGTCGGACCGAGGAACACCATTATCGAGCCGTGCGCGGAGACGAAGTCAGACACGCGGTCAAGCTCGGACGTGCCCTCGAGCGAATCGAGCTCCTTGCCGATGAAATCGCGCTTCGGGTCGAGGATGACGATCAGACGGCAGTCCGGGTCGACCTCCTCGCGCGTAAGATCGGAGTATTTCACGCGGAAGCCGAGCTCCTCGAACATCGCGGTGAAATCGGAATACTGGTTGTCGGAGTCGGCGGGAGACGTCCCTATCGGCTCGCCGTGGCCCGTCGTGAAGACGACGACCGGCTGCTCGACTCCGGCGAGCTGTAAGAACGCCAGAAGGAACCGGCGCTCGCCGTTGAAGCCTATCGTCTTGCCGTCCGAGGTCGTGAAGAACGCGGTGAGCGCGTATACGAGCGGCAGAGAACCGGTCTCGCCGTCCTCCTCCGCGTACGTGCTTTCGATTATCACGTTCGTCGACTGCCACGCCTTGCCCGAGGTGAGCTGTTTGTATTTTTCAAACTGCGCCGGGAATTTGTAGGAGTCGAAATATTCGACCGTGATGTCCGGTATCTGATCGTCCGGGTCCTCCGAGGTCGAAGCCTTTGAGAACTGGTCCGCCGCCAGATATACCATGAACAGCTGCGCGTTCGATTTTATCGTGTCGAGCGGCACGGCGAATTTTATCGTTATCGGGGCCTTTATCTGCTTCAGATATTCCTTTGCGGTGTCGCTCAGTGTGAATATGCCGGAGCCGGTCAGGTCCGTGTAGAGGTTGTTCGATCTGATCACCGTCGTGATTATCACGTTGGCGATTATGACCACCGCGATCACGACCGCGGAGAGCAGCACGGAGATGCCGCCGTATTTCAGCCTTCTTTTGAGCTGTGTCTGTTTCGCGCCGTTTTCCGGCTTCTTTTCCTTGCTCATGCCGTACCTCCGATCAAGCCCAGCGTCTGCGCTCGTATACCCTCACCGTGAGGAAGAGGAACACGAACGAGATGGAGGCGTAGTAAATAAGTGCCGACCAGTCTATCACGCCGTAGGTGAAATAAGTGAAGCGGTTGAAGACGGACAGGAAGTCGAGCACGGCGCGCAGCGGCGCGAAGCCGATGCCGGACGAATACATACCGATGACGAGGAAAAGCGCTATCGCCGCGATAGTCGTGACGGCGGCGACGAGCTGGTTCTCGGTCAGGCAGGACATGAACACGCCGACGGCGATGAACGCGGAGCCGACGAGCAGAACGGAAATAATGTTGCCGATTATGACGGCGGTGTTCTGGGTGCCGTACATGTAAAGCGGGATGAGGTTCACGCACGAGACCAGAAACGTCGACGCGAAGACTGTCAGCGCCGCGAGGAACTTCGCCATAACGATCCCGAGCAGACTTACCGGGCTCGTGAGCAGCAGCACCTCGGTGCGCAGACGCTTCTCGTCCGCGAAAAGCTTCATCGTCAGAAGCGGTATCAGTATCGCGAAAGCGAACATCACGAGGGTGTAATAGGACGTGACGTCCGCGCTCTCGCCCTGCGACAGCGTCGTCAGGACGAAGATGATGCTCGATACCAGAAGAAACGTCGATATGAAAACGTAGCCGATGAAGGTCGTGAAATACGCCCTCATCTCACGCTTGTAGATCGCCTGCATACTGTGGTCCTCCTTATTTGGTCAGTGCGATGAACACGTCCTCGAGCGAGGCGCCTACGTTGCTCAGCTCAAGGATCGGCCAGCGCTTTTCGGCGAGCGCGTAGAACAGCGTGCGGCGCAGGTCGAAGCCCTTTTTGCACTGCACCATGAACAGCGACGAGCCGTCGCTGCCGGAGGAGAGGAATTCGACCTTCGCGGCTCCCTCCGTCTTGCGCAAAAACGTGGACACCTCGCCCTTCGGGCCGAGGATCCTGATCGTGAATTTTCTGTTCTCGGCTGCGAGCGAGTTGATATTTTCGGTCTTTTCGTCCGCGATCAGTCTGCCGCGGTCGATTATCAGTATCCTGTCGCAGACCGCCTGAACCTCGGGCAGAATGTGGGTGGACAGGATTATCGTGTGATCCTTCGAGAGGGTGCGGATCAGATCGCGGATCTCGATTATCTGCCGCGGATCGAGCCCTATCGTCGGCTCGTCGAAGATCAGTATCTTCGGGTTTGACACGAGCGCGCCCGCGATGCCGACACGCTGCTTGAAGCCCTTCGACAGCTGGTTTATCAGCCGCTTTTCCATCTCGCCGAGCCCCATTATGTCGATAATTTCGTCTATATGCTCGCGCCTGTTAAGCGTGCAGCGCTTCAGATCGTAGATGAAGCTGAGATATTCGCGCGTCGTCATGTCGTAATACAGCGGAGGCTGTTCCGGCAGAAAACCGATGAGACGCTTCGCCTCGGACGGGTTCTCGAGTATGTCTATGCCGTCTATACTGCATTTTCCCGAGGTGGACGAAAGATACCCGGTGAGCATGTTCATCGTCGTCGACTTGCCGGCGCCGTTCGGCCCGAGGAACCCGACGACCTCTCCCGGCTCGACGGAAAACGAGATGTCGTCGACCGCGAGCTTCTGACCGTAATACTTCGTCAGATGTTCAATTTTTATCATTTTGCAGTCCTTTCTTTTCCCGATATTCGGGTAAAGATCCTTATTCAGCTTGTATTATATCATATATATATAAAAAAATCTTGAAATTCGTGATAAGTTTTGCAATAATAAAAATCAAATAATGAAGAAAAGCGGGTAGGGGAGGAAGGAGGAGCGAACGGCTTCGGTGTCCCTACGGGAACCCCCCTGCCGCTTACGCGGGGTGAAATGTTCCGCCGCGGGCGGAACGTGAAATTTGACTGCCGTCAAGTGAAATTTGCCCTGCGGG
>JAGDCE010000056.1 GCA_017958705.1 Clostridia bacterium | reverse complement strand
GCTGCCCCGCTTCGAGAGGCGAGACGATAGAGGACGCCTGCGAAGTCCACGGCACCGACGCCGACGAGCTCGTAAAGAAGATCAACGATTATCTCGCGTCAAAATAAAACAGCGGAAAACAAAAAAGCGCTTTGAAGCGCTTTTTTTGTTATTCGTCCCCGATGCTCACGACGGTGATCGTGCCGCCCGACGTTTTGAATCTGATATTTTTGTCTTTATATATCATGCCGTAAACTCGCTCGCCGTCGTCTTTATACGACGGATGCGGATCCTCTTCAAGAAGCGCCGTTACAGTCGACAGATCTTCCTCGGACAGCGCAGAGGTGTCGCATTCATAAACCACGCGGCACCTTTTTCCTTTGGTCTGCTCCGCGAAGCCGTCGACGGCGTCCGGGCGGCAGTCCGTGATCTTCAGATACGGCTTTATGTCGTATATCGCAGTGCCGTCTTTCATATCTACGCCGCTGACGTAAATCTCTCCGTTCTCGATCTTTTCGAGTTTCAGAAGCGACAGCCCGATGGGATTCGGGCGGTTCGGCGAGCGGGTGGCGAACACGCCGACGCGTTTGTTTCCGCCGAGGCGCGGCGGGCGCACCGTCGGCGACCATTCATCGCTGTCGAAGCCGTCAAAGCGCCAGATCGCCCAGATATGAGAGAATCCGTCGAGTCCGCGGAGCGCGTCGTGATTTCTGTATTCCGGCTCAAAAACGATCCTTCCGTATAGTGTGGGCACGAGCCCGCTCTGACGCGGCAGACCGAATTTTTCTTTCATATCCGTTCTGATATACGCGATTATCTTCATTTGCTTATCTGATCGAGCCTTGCTCTGAAAATGCGGTACGCGCCGTCGGGCGAATCCATCGTCAGCGCCTTTTCCTCCATCGGGCAGAGCCCGTCGCCGCGGCGGTTCATAATCTTAGCCGTAAGCGTCGAATAAGAAACAGTAACGCCGTTTTTCGCAAAAATCCGAAGCGCGCCTTCCGACGTTGTGGCGGCGTAAGCTTCTTCTACTCCGGCTTCAGCCATAAGGTACGCGGCGGCAGATCCTATCACCCTGTCCGCCGCGCTGTAACCGTGAAGGTCCTTCAGCTGTTCGATCAGCGACAGGAGCGGTGCGATACCGCGTCCGTCCGCGGTATACAGCTCGCCGCCGCGGCATACAGCGCAGGCGTGACCTTCGGACAGCGCCTGCTTTGCTTTAATCAGATCATCTCTCATATCAATTCCCCTTCAGCCTGCGGCTGCGTGAAACAGTCATGATCATGCCGCTGATCATGAACGCAAAGCTTATAACGAGACCGAGCACCGCGCTGCTCTTGACCGCCACGGTTTTGTCGACTAAGTTCATAAGCGTGCAGAACGCGATGACGAGCGAGACGCCGGCGTCAGTGAAGCTGACGGTTTTCAGCGTTTCGGTGACTTTGTCGTGAAGCCTTCTCGTCACGATCAGACCGTAGACCGAGAATATGAGCTTGTATACGACGATCCCGACGACCGCGGCGATCATCCAGCCGCCCTCCGCCACGACTGCGTATTCCTGCTTGAACATGTGTATGCAGAGCGCGAAATATACCGCCGCCATGAGAAAGATGAACAGTCCGCTGCGCTTGTAATAACGCGTTTCGATATTGTCGCGGATCTCGTCGTCCGTCACACGCTTCGCTCTGCCGTACGTAAAGATCGACGTGATGCGCGCCGCAACGAGCACGGCATAATACGCCCCGTTAAAGATATACCACAGTGAGTTTAGCCTGATGCCGAGGACGAGTTTACCTATCGCGGAAATGAGATTGACGACGACGGAAAAGACGGTCAGGGCGACGACCCTGTCCTTATAATTCCCCGCGTATTTTCTGATAGTCTCTCTCATCCCGTTGTCCTGTAATTACCTTCCGTCGATGTACCTGCATGCCGCGAGCGCGGCCGTCGCGCCGTCCGCCGTCGCCGTTGTGATCTGGCGTATTTTTTTGCTTCGGCAGTCTCCGGCGGCGTAAATGCCGTCTTTACCCGTCGTGCAGCTCTCGTCCGAGTCGATGTATCCGTATTTGTTCAGGCTGACCGTGTTTTCGGCAAACGAGTTGCCGGGAACGAGGCCGATCGCGACGAAGCATCCTTCGCATTCGATGAATCTTTCTTCTCCGTCGACCGAGACAGCCACGCCTTTGAATTCTTCCCCGCCGTTGAATGAAATCACACGGCAGTTATACAGAACGCTTACGTTTTCTTTTGCCTCGATTATATCTGCGAGCGTCTTCTCACCGGTAAGGTAAGGCATGTCCTGAAGCATCACGACCTCGGAACAGCGCTCCGACAGCATGATCGCCTCCTGCATAGCGGAATTGCCGCCGCCTACGACGGCGACTTTTTTGTCCGCGTAAAACGCTCCGTCACATACCGCGCAGAAAGAGATGCCGTTGCCGATAAAATCTTCCTCACCCGGGACGCCGAGCGTTCTGTGCTTTACTCCGGCGGCGATTATTATCGCCTTCGCTTCGAACTCTGACGAGCCGGTGTATACTTTTTTGATATCTCCGTCGGATACGGAGACGACCTCGTCTATCTCTATCTCCGCGCCGAGCGCGAGCGCCTGCTCGAACATCTTGTCGGAAAGCTCAAGGCCGGAGATTTCATTGAAGCCCGGATAATTTTCGATTTTCGGAGAATGCGTCATCTGACCGCCGAAGCCGTCTTTTTCAAATATCAGAACGCTTTTTCCGGCGCGTCTTGCGTATATCGCCGCCGTAAGACCGGCGGGACCGCCGCCTATTACGATGATATCATACATAATCTTCAATCCTTTCTGAGTATATCAAGCATATGATACGTTGCGCCCGCCATATCCGGACGCTCGCATATCGATAAATGATATTTCAAATATATATCAAACGTATTATCGTCCATCCCGTCAACTGCGTCTTTGATGAACCTTGTGAGCATATCGGTACCGACGTAGTGCAGGCGCGTGACTTTGAAATCCTTTATCAGCGCGTCCGCGTCCTCTTTCCGGTACAGCGAAAAAACTTCTTTCGGAGTTGACGATAACGCAAACGTCTGAAAATCTATCAGCTCGTGTAAGCTGCTGTCCTTTATACCCTCTCTGCCGAACAGGAAGCCGTATACGGTCATATCGTTGTTGCAGTAAGATACGAACACGACGCCGCCCTGTTTTGTCACTCTTATCGCCTCTCTCAGAGCCGAGAGCTTGTCTTCTTCCGTATACAGATGATACATCGGACCCAACAGTAAAGTTATATCGTATACTCCGTCGTCAAAGCCGCTCAGATCTATCGCGTCGCCCTGCGTTATTGTAACCTTCTCACCCGGGACCGTATTCTCCTTAAAAACCCCGATGTTACAGTCCATTATCTCCACTGCGTCGACTTCGTAACCGTTCTGTGCGAAATAGTGTGAATAAATTCCGGTACCCGCGCCTATCTCAAGGATCTTCATTCCGGACTTAAGATACTTCTCAACGTAGTTTACTGTCGTAAGGAACTCAACGCTTCCGTGGCGGGAGCGCAGACGGGAATTTTCTTCATGAGTTTCGTAGTAATTTTTCAGCGCTTCTGTTCTCTCCATAATTCTCCTTTATGAAAAAGAGGGCGCACGTTTGAAGTGCGCCCCTGACGTTCTGCTCCGGAAAGCCGGACAAATCGCCGCGCCCCCTCAAATCTTTGATTTGCGGGAGGGGAACAGGGGGTTTGGGGGTCAATGAGGGGTGGGAGACCCCCAAATTTGTCGGCTCGCCGACACCTTGTTCGGGAGCCTGAACGATCAGACTCCTATATACTTTCTGATATTCGACAGATTAACGTGTCTTTCCGCTTCTCCGTTCTTCACGGTGATGAGCGTGGGGGCCTGCTTGACGCCGTACTGTACGGCGAGCTGAGGTTCGTCCTCCGCGTAGATCTTTCTGTATTTCACGCCGGCCTTATCGAGCAGCATCGCCGCGGCCTTGCAGTTCGGGCAGGTCTTGCTGGCGAAAAGGATCACCTCGTCGCCCGTCGCTTCTTCATGCTTCTCTTCGGGCTTCGGTGCTTCCTGCGTGAATACGGGGCGTTCGTGAGTGAGACGGGAAG
>JAGDCE010000055.1 GCA_017958705.1 Clostridia bacterium | reverse complement strand
TTTGGGGGGTGACGAGCATTGCGCCGCCGGGGGCGGATGAAGCAATGCGAGGAAGGCGCAGCGGTCGAAAAAATCAAGTACAGCCGCGGCAGCGGCACGCAGATTTTTTCGGGTCACCGCAAGCGGGTTTGAGGGGTGGGAGACCCCCAAGATTGTCGCGAAGCGACTCCTTTTTTCTCGCGCGAAGCGCACTTCACTTGCGAAGCATACTTCACGTCCGCAGGATACTTCACTTGCGAAGCATACTTCGCATGAAAAAGGCCGCCGTATTGCGGCGGCCTTTCCGGTCATTCTCCGGGTTTTCCTTCGATCCACAGCCGGCGGACGTGTTCATATACCTCGTCGGGTATATCGACTTCGCCGTACGAGGATCTCGGCAGCAGATCGTCTCCGTGCGCTATCTTTTTGTTCGTGCACTTGTTATCGTATCTGTACGCCTCGCGGACGGCGGGGTCGCGCAGATCCGGTATCTTCTGCGGCGTATTGCCATCAAGCACCGATCTGTACGCGAATATGCCGCACAGTCCCATCGACACGGCGGTATACACGTCGATCGACCATTCCATGCCTTCGGGACGGCCGAGTATCTTCTGTATGAAGAAATGAGTCGGATAGAAATCCGATCCGCCGTGACCGGCGAATCCCTTCGCCATATCGGCGGCGATCCTCAGCTCCGGCGAGTATGCCTCCCAGTCGCCGCGGCAGATCTGCTCGCTCTCGCGGTAGATGTAAAACGGCTGGTTCGCGCTCTGTCTGCCCGTCTCCATCATTCCCTTGCTTCCGTACAGCTCGTAGTTTACGCTGCCGGGCTCGCGTTTCAGATGACCGTGTATACTCTTCATGATCGCGCCGTTTTCAAGCGTGACCATCTCGATTCCGGCGCCGAAATACGCGCCGAGCCGTTTCATCTCCTCGGGCGGCGGGCATTCGAAGCCGACGACCGACACCGGACGCAGTCCCGTCATCGCTATGAGCGGACCGACGGAATGAGTGCAGTAGTACGTGCAGTAAAGGTTGTTCCTCCAGTGATCGCGCTCGCCGTACGTTATCTGCGGCCAGATGCCGGCGCAGTCGTGGATGTATTCGCCCTCTCCGTAAGTGGCCGAGCCGATATCGCCTTTCTTATACCTCTGCCACATCTCGAACGTATGGAGCATGTAGCAGTAGTTTTCGGCGTATGAATAGACGAGACCGGTCTTTTCGACCGCCTCGATCAGCGCGACCGCCTGAGCGACGGTCTCGCACGGCAGAACCTCCGACAGCACGTGCTTGCCGGCGTACAGGCATTTCACGGCGTAGATCGCGTGTTCTGTCGCGTAGTTTGCAAGTACGACCGCGTCCATGTCGTGTTTGATGAATTCGTCAAACGATTCGTACAGCGCCACTCTCAGCCCGTGAGCTTCCGCTTTTTCCCTCACCTGTGAAAGGAGCGGTGTGTATTTATCACACACCGCTACCAGTTCAGCGTCAGGGTGATCAAGCAGAACGTCTATCATCGTCTGTCCGCGGTAACCGCCGAAAACTCCGATCCTAAGCTTGTCAGACATTTGCCTTACCCTCTTTTATTTTAATTTGATTCTTCTTCAACCGGCAGGTACTTCTTGTAGTTCTTCAGCTTCATCTTGGTAAGTACCTTATATCCGTAATAAGTGTTCTTTACGCCGGAGATCTCCTTGCTCGTCATGTAGTAATCGCGGTAGAACACGAGCGGGATGATCGGCATGTCTTCCATGAGTTTCTTCTCCGCCTCGAACACCTTGTCGTTCTTCTCACGGGTGCCTTCCTCAAGCTCCGCGGCCTCGGCTATGAGCTTGTCGTAATCCTCATTCGAGTAACCGGTGCAGTTGGGACGCGGGTCGTAGTTCTGATGCTCGGTATCGAGCGCGGCGCCGGAGTAGTTGACCGAGAACGGAGCGACCATGTTGAACGCTCTCACGGAGTACGCCTGCCAGTCGGTATAGAGCACGTCGTACGCGCCTTCATTGAATTTCGTCTGGAACAGGTTGCGGCCTCTGCTGTCGATCGTGACCTTGAAGCCGAGTTTTTCCCACTGCGCCTTTGCGTATTCGGCCATGCCGACTTCGTCGTTATTGGTGAACGTACGCGCAAGGATCGTTATCGAACCGCCGGAGACGCCCGCCGCTTTCAGCACGGATTTCGCCTCGTCGACGTTTGCCTCGGATTCGATGACGGAGCCGTAATGCGATCTGTAAGTGCTCTTTCTGTCGAGGTCGAATACCTTCGGCGGGATAAGTCCCGTCGCGGGTACGGACGCGGTCACGTATTTCGCGATCTCGGTCCTGTCGAGCGCGAGCGACAGAGCGCGGCGCACCGCCGGATTCTGCACGAGTTCGCTGTTCGGATTGAACATGTACGAGCCGACGGCGAACGTGTCGTTTACCGTCAGCTTGCTTTCGTATTCGGCGAACGCATCGGGCATGAGCGTGCCTACGTAGAACAGCGTGCCGTTGTTATACGCTTCGAGCACTTCGTCGAGCGTGAATTCGTAGTGGATGATTATCTTATAAGGAGTGACGTACTTGTCGGGGCGCTCCTCCTTGTCGGGATTGGCGTTGTAGTATTTGTTCCTCTCGAGCGTCCATTCCTTGCCGAGTTCGGTCTCGAGTTTTCTGATAAAGAACGGACCGGAGCAGACGAGCGAAGTTGCGACGGTAGCCCAGGAGTTGCTATACGCGGGCATGCCGTTGTCGCCGTATATGATCTCGCCTTTATCGTTGACTTCATAGGAGTTGACCTTGTTTTCGCGGAGCGG
This sequence comes from Clostridia bacterium, assembly GCA_017958705.1. Lineage (GTDB taxonomy): Bacteria > Bacillota > Clostridia > Oscillospirales > CAG-272 > UBA1248. The sequence continues at coordinate 7,877 of JAGDCE010000055.1, read as the reverse complement.
AACGAGCATCGGACTCGCGAGCACCTCAAGGAACTTATCGACGTTGATGTCTCTTTCAAACTCTATTTCAATCGTCTGCGTATCGGGCGAGGATATACCTATGTCGTCACGGCTCTCGTCTCCGAGCTTGGCTGCCTTCGCGTTCTTTATGTCGTAGAGCATGACCGCGGCGTCGCAGTTGATACCGGGATCGAGTATGCGCTTCACCGTGAAAATGAAGTCGTTTGCCTGGACCTTCGTATTGTCGCTCCATCTCGTGTCGCGCAGGGTTATGCGGAGCATGTAGACGTTGTTCTCGGGTTTCTTGGCGTCTTCCTTCTTTATATATCCATAGTTTTTGGCAAGCGCTTTTTCAACTTTGCCGTCGGCGTTCATTTTGAAAAGTCCCTCGTACAAAAGACCGAGAAGCTCAACCGCCTCGGCGTTTGCGTTGAGTTTGGACAGAAATACGCCGTTTCCGCTCGAATCGCCGTCGTATTCGATGTTCGACGCGTTCGTGTATGCGTAAAGCGGGTCAAAGTTACGTATCTCGTTGAAAAGATACATATTGACGATCGCACCCTTTTCGTCCGGATCGAATCCGCATGACGCAAGCACCGCCGAAACGGTCGCAAGGCAAAGGATCAAAGCTATCAACTTCTTCATGAAAATGACCTCCAGACGGGATTCCCCCGTGATTGATATTGCCGTTTCAGCCCGGCAGCGGCTCTTTTACCGCTACATTATATCATTCAAAATAAATATAATCAATACCGCAGGCGTGAATTTTATTAAGATTTACAATTTTTTTATATTTTTTAAAGCGTTTTTGACGCACATGACAAAAAAAGCGGGACCGATAAGGTCCCGCCGTGCCTCGTATTTCTTTATTCGTTGCTGAGAAGCTTTACCGCGCCGCATATAATCAGGAAAACCGGAGCGCCTACGGCGAGCGAGATTAGACCCGCCTCCATGCCGCCGATGATGCCGACGGCGATGAAGATCAGCGCGAGCGCGCCAGCGCCGCACAGGAACTTCTTATATCTGCCGGCGAGGTACGCCGCTTTTTCCGACGCAAAGAAACGGTATACGGAGCTGATCGCGTATTCCGTGATATAGAACAGCAGCCTGAAGAACGTGAGCGCCGCGGAACCGAGCTGCTCCGCAACGTCTTTCACCGTTACTTTCGGCGCCTGTTTCGCGTTAATACCGGTTATATTTCTTACACTATCCATGATTTTTCTCCGTGTTTTACCGTTTTCGGTTGATTTCTGCCCCTATTATACTACCGTTTTCGGTATTTGTCAATAGTTTTTGATAAATTTTTCCGATTTTTTTCCGAAAACCTATTGACAAACGTGATTTTTTGGTATATGATATGATCGGATCACGGAAATCATACACGAAAGAGGCATATCATGGAATGGTACGACCGCGTAAAAGAACTTAAAAAGCAGAATCACGTCAATACGCAGCAGCTCTCCGATAAATCCGGAGTGCCGCTCGGCACGCTTAACAAGCTGCTTTCCGGGCAAACCGGCAAACCGAAGCTCGATACGCTCGAGAAGATCGCGTCTGCTCTCGGCACGACCGTCAAATATCTGTGCGACGGCGAGGAGGACGGCGGCTTCTCCGTTCTGCGCGACAAATTCGCGAAGCTCGACCGCCGCGGACGCGAAGCGGTATTAAAGACTGCCGACGAAGAGCTTTCCCGCATGGAAGCCGAGGCGCGCCGCGCCGGGTCGGACATCGGTCTGAAACGGAAGATCTTCATCTACGACGTTCCGGTCTCCGCAGGATGCGGTTCTTTCCTCGATTCTTCGCATTCGAGCACGGTATCTCTCGTCGTGAACGAAGTGACGGACCGCGCCGATTATGCCGTGCGCGTATCCGGGGACAGTATGGAGCCGCGCTTCTTCGACGGAGATATAGTCATAGTCGAATCATGCGGGGAGATACCCGTCGGCAAGATCGGTATATTCCTATATAACGGCGAAAGCTATATAAAGAAATTCGGAGGCGACCGTCTCCGCTCGATCAACCCCGACTACAAGGATATCGTCTTCGGTGAAAATGACGAGATCCGCTGTCTCGGTCTCGTCCTCGGAACGATCTCAAAAGCGGAATAAAGTAAAAAAGTCGGAAAAGGACATGTCCTTTTCCGGCTTTTTTTATTGTTTATCTGACCGATCCTTCGTCTATCACGCCGGTGAAAACGGGCGTGTCGAACGCGTCTACGACGGCGAACGCAAACGTTCTGTCAAAGAACAGATCGACTTTTCTTATGCCGGATGGATCGGCGGCGGTCGGCGCGATTATCACGGTGTACGCCGCGCCTTCAATACCGTCCGTATCCGCGGTCAGGCGGGCGGCGTGTCTGATCTCCGACACGGTGAGCGGATCGTCGGTAAGATTCGTAAGATCCGCATTTTCACCGAAGCAGTCCGTGACTCCGAGCGATCTCAGAGCTTCGGTTATATCCCTGTCCGCGCATACGTCGAATTCCGGGATACGCAGATCCAGCATACACAGCTCCGGTTCGCTTTTTTTGCCGTTGATATAGGATATCACGCCCGAATCGATGATCTTTTGCACGCTGTTCCCCTTATCCGGCAGGAAAAACCAGACGGAGCCGGCTTTCCCTCCGAGGTCACGGCGGTAAGCGGTGAATCCGTCCTCGAAATACACCGTATCCTCGATCTCGCTCTGCATGAATCCGCACTTTTTCGTTCCGTTAAAGGTGCCGATTATCTTTTGCTTTCCAAACTTCGATTCCCACGTCGCTTTCATATACAGGGTCGACGAGAGGACCGCTTTCGTATTGCTGTCAAACGTCAGCCCGCGGATCTGATCGTCGAGCAGGCCGCGCGTGTTGTCGGACAGCCATTTTTTTATCTCTTCCCTGTATCCGTCGCTTGAAAAATCACCGGCGGACACCGACGCATAATGATCCGCAAGAAGCTTTTCAACACAGTTCTGCTTTACGGTCATACCGCTGTCGAGCCATACCGAGGAGGCGGAAACGGTGGAGCCGTATTCATCCTCACGGTAAAGCGAACGCCAGACGTTTTTGCTCTGCTCACGCAGGGCTCCCATATCGGCGGCGCCGAGAAGATCGAGTATCTGCGCTCTTGACTCGCCGTCCGCACACTCCGCGAGCATCGAAAGCGCGGTGTAAACGTTGACCGGCGACACGACGTCCATACCGGAGCCGATCATAGCGCGCGCGAGTTTGTCATACACGTCCGAAAGTCCCGCGACGCGGAATCCGTTTCTGTTCGCATGGTCGGACATATGGTTTCCGGTCAGTCCGGGATATGAGGCGGTAAACGAAAACGGCTTCCGGTCTTCGACCAGGACGGGCTGACTCTGTTCGGGTTCGGGCTCTGTCCCGGTGCCGTCTTCCGTGACGGTATGGTCGGACTTTCCGGTGTCATCCGGCTCCGTGACGGTAAGACCGGGCTCCCCGGTGTCATCCGGCTCCGCGACGGTGCTTTCGGGACCGGTTTGAGGATCTGCTATGACGTCCGGCGGCGATTTCCTCGACGAGACCGCCGTGCCGATAACGACGGCGGCGGTCGCCGCAAGCGCCGCCGCGATCAGCGCCGTGCGCAGCGCGCGTTTCTTTCCGTTTTTCTTTTTCCGTACGGACGCGTATCTTTCCTCGCACGATGCGATGATCCCGTCGTCTGTCTGCGATAACGCGTCGTAAATTTTCTCACTTTTCCTCATTCAAATACCCCTCTCTGATAAGCGTATTTTTCAGGTCTTGCCTCAATCTGAAGAGTTTTACGGAGACGTGTCCCGGCGTTATGCCGAACGCGGCGGAAAGATCGTTCACGGATTCCCCCGCAAAATATCTCTCCACGAAAAGCGTACGGTCATCCTCGCTCTGAGCGAGGAGCCACGCGTTTATCGCGGCGGAGAGCTCCCTTGATTCGACGCTCGCCGAAACGTCCGAGCCGTCCGGGACGCAGTCGTCAAGCTCGGATAAAAGCAAGTCCGCGCCGGCGCCGCGTTTCAGCGCCGTGTTATTGCGCAGACGGCTGACCGCGATATTTCTGACGATCTTCAATAAATATGCACCGAGGCACTCCGGCCGCTCCGGTGGGATCCTGCGCCAGACCGCCAGAAGCGCGTCGTTGCAGCACTCTTCCGCGTCGCGCCCGTCGCACAACGTGTTTTTCGCAACGGCTTCGGCGCGTTTGCCGTATTTTTTCCACAGCTCGCCGATCGCCGTCTGATCACGCTTGAAGAAAAGTTCCGTTATCGCCGTGTCTTCCATAAAATTCTCCTTGTCTGAAGGCTTTCACTTATAAAGTCGCAGATCAAATCGGAATATTACGGTTTTTTTCAAATTTTTATTATTACCGCTCCGCCGTAGTCGGTAAGCGGACCGCCGGTCAGCGGGATACAGTCCGTCCCGTGCGCCGAAAGGAAGCTTTTTATTCGCTCCCCGTCCCGGTGCAGCGCCGGGTCGCCGAAAAAGAATACCGCGCCTTCGTCGTAAAACGACGCGCCGCCTATGAAGCCGCAGTCGTAACCCGGCAGGTCTATATATCCGGCGCCGATCTGCAGCGTATCAAAGCCGAGGCTTTCAAGCGCGGACAGTATCCCTTTGTCGGCGGAGACGGCGCAATCCTTCGTCATGAGAGTCGAGCAGCGCGTATAACCCTGTTTTACGGAGATCACCCTTTTGTCAATGAATCCGGGCAAAGCTTTCCCGTATCCTATGACCGTGCAGTCCGTGTCTATGAAGTTGAGGATGACGTCCTCAGGATATCCGCGCCCGTGTACCTTGTCGGTAATGATCGGGTCCGTGCCGTCGAAAACAGAGCGGTTTTTCTCATAATACGGGCGGCTTAAGACGATCTTGCCGCGATACGTCCCGACGAGCATGTCCGCGTGGCAGGCGACGGGACGGTCGAGCGCGGAGCAGGGCGGCAGTTTTCTTATTTCATACGCGCCGCCGAGCGGCAAAAGCATTTTGTCCGGCGCGTCTTCACTTATGAACAGTATTTTTTTCATTTTCCCCATAAAAGGCAACAAGGCTGTCGCATACGCGGCAGCCTTAATAAGCAACGGAATCGATCAGATAGCGCGGGTGATCTTTCCGGAGCGCAGGCAACGGGAACATACGTTGACAGTCTTCGGAGTGCCGTCTACAACAGCTTTGACTCTTCTGATGTTGGCTTTCCATGCTCTGTTGGTCTTGCGGTTGGAGTGGGAAACGTTGTGTCCGAACGTGACGCCCTTTCCGCATATACTGCATTTTGCCATTTTAACACCTCCAAATTCGGTAACTTTCTTCTCTTTGATAACAAGCGAGGGTCATTATATCACACTTTTTCGCAAAATGCAATACGTTTTTGAAAAATTTACAATTTTATTTTGTCCCGAAAAGTCTGTCGCCGGCGTCGCCGAGACCGGGAACGATATAGGCGTGCTCATTGAGGTGATCGTCGACCGCCGCGAGATAGATATCGACGTCGGGATGGCGCTTCTGCACCTCGGCGATGCCTTCCGGCGCGCCGACGAGGCACATCAGCCTGATGTTGTGTACGTCTTTCGCCTTGAGCATATCGATGGCGTCGGACGCCGATCCGCCGGTCGCGAGCATCGGATCGCAGACTATCGTGATCCTCTCCTCTATATCGAACGGGAGCTTGCAGTAGTATTCGACGGGTTTATGCGTCTCCGGATCTCTGTAAAGACCTATGTGACCGACTTTTGCGACGGGAACGAGCGAAAGGAGTCCGTCCACCATGCCGAGACCAGCGCGGAGTATCGGGATTATCGCGAGCTTCTTGCCGGCGATGACCTTTGCGGTGCAGCGCGCGACGGGCGTCTCTATCTCGACGTTTTCGAGCGGAAGATCGCGCGTGAGCTCATAGCCCATAAGCATCGCGATCTCGTCGAGCAGTTCGCGGAATTCCTTCGATCCGGTCTGCTTTTTTCTCATGATCGTAAGCTTGTGCTGTACAAGCGGGTGATTGATGACGTGCAGTATACTCATAACTTTTCTCCCAACTGTTGTTTTTCTTTGATATTTTACTACAAGTCGGCTCCGATTTCAATACCCGCAGAGGTTTTTTTGTCACATAAAATGTAAATTTTACTATATTTGTTGACACGGGGAGAAAAAAGCGGTATATTATTTATATAATTCCGCTTGTGTGAGGTGCATCATGCCGTTTTTACCGGTTGACAGAAACGAAGCGGGCGGCGACGTCGACTTCGTATACGTGTGCGGTGACGCTTACGTCGATCACCCTTCTTTCGGCGCGGCTATAATCTCGCGCGTGCTCGAGGCGGAGGGCTTTTCCGTCGGCATGCTGTGCCAGCCGGATTATCACGACTGCGAAGATTTCAAAAAATTCGGACGTCCGCGTCTCGGCTTTCTCGTCAGCGCCGGCAACATTGATTCCATGGTGGCGCATTACACGGCGGCGAAAAAGAGACGCAGCTACGATTATTATTCCCCGGGCGGCAAAACGGGTCTGCGGCCTGACCGCGCGATCATAGTCTACTGCAACCGGATACGTCAGGCTTACGGCGACGTACCGATAATCCTCGGCGGGCTCGAGGCTTCCCTGCGCCGTTTCGCGCATTACGACTACTGGGACGACAGAGTCCGCGCGTCCGTGCTCGTCGACAGCGGCGCCGATATACTTACGTACGGCATGGGCGAGAACATCCTGCGCCGCATAGCGCATCTGCTCGGCAAGGGCGTTCCGGTCAAAAAGATCCACGACGTGCGCGGCACGGCTTATCTGACGAGCCGGGACGACAAGATCAGATTCGACGTCGTGCAGGGCTACGAATTCGAGGATCTCAGAAAGGACAAAAAGCTGTACACGAAGGCTTACGCCGAGCAGTACGCTGAATGCGACCATATAAACGGGCGCGCGGTGACGGAATACTACGGCGGCCGCATGCTCGTCGTCAACCCGCCGATGCCGCCGCTGACGCGTCAGGAGCTTGATAAAGTTTACGCGCTGCCTTACATGAGGGCGTATCACCCGATGTACGAAAAGCAGGGCGGGATCCCGGCGCTCGACGAGGTGAAATTCTCGATAACTCACGTTCGCGGCTGTTTCGGCGGCTGCAACTTCTGCGCGCTCGCGTTCCATCAGGGGCGCTCCGTCGTATCGCGGAGCATCGGCTCCGTCGTATCGGAAGCGAAGCTTCTGACGACGCTTCCGGGCTTCAAGGGATACATACACGACGTCGGCGGTCCGACGGCGAATTTCCGCTATCCGAGCTGCGAAAAGCAGCTGACGGACGGCGTCTGCAAATACAGAAAATGCCTTTGCCCGACGCCGTGCAGGAATCTGATCGCGGACGAGTCGGAATACGTGGAGCTGCTGCGGCAGGTCGAGGCGGTCCCGGGCGTCAAAAAGGTTTTCATCCGCTCCGGCATACGGTTCGACTATATGCTCGCCGATAAAAGCGACGAATTCTTCAAAAAACTCGTAAAGGACCACGTATCCGGCCAGCTGAAGGTCGCGCCGGAGCACTGCTCGTCAAACGTTTTGCGGTACATGGGCAAACCGGATATAGCGGTGTATGACAAATTCTGCGAAAAGTATTTCGGATACTGCAAAAGTCTGGGACTGCAGCAGTACATCGTGCCGTATCTGATGTCGAGCCACCCCGGAAGCACGCTCGACGACGCGGTACAGCTCGCGCTGTATCTTAAAAAAAGTCACTACACGCCGGAGCAGGTGCAGGATTTCTACCCGACGCCCGGCACTGCGTCGACCGTGATGTACTACACGGGGCTCGATCCGTTCACGATGAAAAAAGTTTACGTCGCGTCCACGCCCGAGGAAAAACGGATGCAGCGGGCGCTGTTGCAGTTCAACCGTCCGCAGAACCACGCCGCGGTGCGCGCC
>JAGDCE010000054.1 GCA_017958705.1 Clostridia bacterium | reverse complement strand
GTCTGCGCGGTCAGGAGCAGATCGTCCGCGCCATTGAAGACGTGAAGCGCGCGGACCGGCTGGGATGCCGCGGCTTCCTTGTCTATGACGAAGGCTGTTTGTGGATCCTGAACGAGATGCGCAAAGCCGGCGAGATATCCGCGGACTGTCACTTCAAGCTTTCCGCGCACGCCGGACACGGCAACCCCTGCTCCGCAAAGCTTATGGAAAGCATAGGCGCGGACTCGCTGAATCCCGTGCGCGACATACAGCTTCAGATGATGGCGGCGATGCGCCAGGCGATCGATATCCCGCTCGATCTGCATACGGAAAACCCGAAATCCACGGGCGGATTCATCCGCCATTACGAAGTCCCGGAGATGATCCGCGTAGCGGCTCCTATCTATCTCAAGACAGGCGGCTCCGTCGCGCAGACGCACAGCTGGGACAGCTCCGAGGACGACGCGCGCAAGCGCGCGAAACAGTGCGTCCTTGTCAAACGCATGATAGACGAATATTATCCGGAAGCGGTCTGGAGCCCGAGAGGCAGCCTGTTATAAGTTCCGCGGTCTTTGCGCCCGAAGTTGAGATAGGTGATCGTTATGGATAAAGAAGTCAGACTTGAAAAGAAATTATCCCCCGTAAACGTTTGGTCGCTGGCTCTCGGCTGCATCATCGGATGGGGAGCATTCGTGATGCCCGGGAACACTTTTCTCGGGAAAGCCGGCCCTCTCGGTACCGCAATCGCAATGGGTATCGCCGCGCTGATCATGATCGTCATCGCGTTCAACTACGATTTCATGATCAAAAGATATCCCGTGGCGGGCGGTGAATTCACATATACCCAGCAGGCTTTCGGCAAAAAACACGCTTTCGTCTGCTCGTGGTTCCTCGGCCTGTCATATCTCGCTATCGTCCCGCTGAACGGCACGGCTCTGGCGCTGATAGGACGGAATCTGATGAACAACGTGTTCCAAATCGGGTTCCACTACAACGTTGCCGGATATGACATATATCTCGGCGAGATAATCCTTGCCGTTGCGGCGCTCGTCCTCTTTGCTTTTCTGAGCATCAGAGGGGTCAGATTCACCGGCGTGTTTCAGACGGTACTCGTTTTTGCGCTGATAGGCGGCGTGCTCGTCATAACGGCGGCGGCGATCATCGATCCGGACGTCAGCTTTTCAAACCTCAGCCCCGGATTTTATCCCGGCGGCTCGGCAACGGCAGGCGTACTTGCCGTGGTCGCGGTCGCGCCGTGGGCGTTCGTCGGCTTCGATACGATCCCGCAGGCGGCCGAGGAGTTTAAATTCTCCGCAAGAAAAACGAAGTTCATAATGGTGCTCTCGATCCTGTTCGGCGCGGCCGTATACGTCGTGCTCAACACGGTGACGGCGGCAGTCATACCGGAAGGATATGAAAGCTGGACCGCTTATATCGACGATATGCCGAATCTGAGCGGGCTGATCTCTCTGCCGACGTTCCACGCCGGTTATCAGCTGCTCGGCACGGCGGGCGTCGTATTCCTCGGCGTTGCCGTTCTCGGCGCGATCCTTTCCGGCATAATAGGCTTTTACATGGCAACGAGCCGCCTCCTTTACTCAATGGCGAAAGAAAAAGTGCTGCCCGGCTGGTTCGGCGAGCTGCACGGAAAATACAAAACGCCCGCTCACGCCATTCTGTTCGTGCTGATCGTCGCGCTTATCGCTCCGTTCTTCGGCAGAACGGCGCTCGGCTGGATCGTGGATATGTCCTCGATCGGCGCCGCGATCGGATACGGGTACACTTCTTTGGCGGCGTTCAGGTTCGCGAAGAAGGAAAACAGCAAAGGGATAATGGTCACGGGGATCATCGGCGTCGTCATGGCGCTGGCGTTCATCGTACTGCTTCTCGTGCCGATCCCGGTGTTCAACTGCTCGCTCGGCAAGGAATCGTATATCTGCCTGGGCGTCTGGATAGTTCTCGGCGTGATATTCTACTTCACCGCCAAAAAGAGAAGACCCGTATAAACCGGATCGTTACGGGAAGATATCCCGTTTATCAAAGATAATATAACTTTTGGATTCAACACTACGATTTGAAAAATGCCGCGGGAAAACGTCCCGGCGGCAAAAGAAAGGAAACAGAGGAGTATGAGACATCATGCCTATCAGCCGAGTTCCAGATTTGTTATGGAACCGATCAATTTTGACAAGTACACCGACAGAGAAATGCTCAGGTACTGTCTCGGCGCGACAATGTATATGCCGGGAACGAAGGATTTTCTTCAGCCGATACTGACTAAGAAATATCCGGGTCTGACGTCTATGGTCATGTGCTTTGAGGACGCCTGCAAAGAGGAACTCGTACCCGAAGCGGAACGCAACGTCATAAATCTGCTGGACGCGCTGAACGCCGAACTTGACAAGGGAACGATCAGGTATGAGGAGATCCCTCTGATCATCTTCCGCGTCCGCAACGTGGAACAGTTCGTGCATTTCTCATCTATGCTGAGACCCGAACACATACATCTGGTCACCGCGTTCAACTTCCCGAAATTCAATATGGAAGTAGGGGAAGCTTATTACGAGCACCTCGAATATCTGAACCGTAAATTCGGCGAGATCATTTACGGTATGCCTATCCTGGAAAGCAAAGAGATGGCGTATCTTGAGACACGCATCCCGGAACTTATGGGAGTGAAGGAGATACTCGACCGTCATAAAGATCTCGTGCTGAACGTGCGCGTCGGAGGTACGGACTGGTCGTCCGTGTTCGGTATGAGACGCGGCATCAACTATACTATATACGATATAATGACCGTTGCGGATTGCTTAAAGGACGTTCTGAACGTGTTCTCACGCCATAACGATTACAGCGTGTCAGGTCCGGTGTGGGAATATTTCCGCGCTACGAAGGATATGAAATTCGGGGAAACGCCGAATACGATAAACAAATCCCTTTTCAAACAGCAGACGCTGATAAACGACGCGGTAGACGGCCTGCTCCGCGAACTTCTGCTCGATCAGGCGAACGGCTTTATAGGCAAGACGATCATCCATCCGACGCATATCCCGTACGTCAACGGCATGCTGGCGGTCACGAAGGAGGTCTATGACGACGCTCTGCAGGTGCTCGGAACGAGCGGCGGCGTTATAAAGAGCAGCAGCGGAAACAAGATGAACGAGATCGGACCGCATCGCTGCTGGGCCGAAAAGATCGTGATGAGAGCGAAAGCTTACGGCGTCATCGAAGACGAATCGAAATATACGGAGCTGTTTGACTGAAGACCGGTTTGCCGGTCCCTTGAACGGCTGCGGGAACGGATACTCCGCGGCGAAGGGGCCGCCGTACAGATGGAGGACATTATGAAAAAAGCGCTTGTTC
>JAGDCE010000053.1 GCA_017958705.1 Clostridia bacterium | reverse complement strand
GGCGTCGCGCATGCGGTCGAGTCCGTATCCGGTGACGCAGTCGGTGAATATGCAGCTCTGCCCGTTCTTTTCGTAGTATGAGCGCCAGACGGTGCACGCCGCCGGGTCGGCGAGCGTGTATTTGTTGAGCACCGCGACGCACGGCTTCTGCCCGATCAGGCGCTTCAGCTCGGGGTTTTTCGAGCTGTACGGGATGCGCGCGTCGAGCATTTCGATCACTATATCCACGGAGGCGAGGTTTTCGGTTATCAGCCTCCGCGTTTTCGCCATGTGGCCGGGGAACCATTGAATCTGATCGGAAGGCACGGTAAGACCTCCTTTCGCAGTTTTCGGATTTGATGTATAAAGAATAAAGAGCAAAGAAGCATCTTCGCCCTTTATTTTACGGTTATCAGAACTTTGTGGTGAACGGATAGATGCGGAAGAGCACTTTTCCGAGCACGTAGCGCGTGTCTACCGGTCCGAGCATGGACGAGCGCGAATCGGTCGAGCCGTTGCGGTTGTCACCCATGCAGAACAGCATGCCTTCTTCAAGCGTGAGCGGGTACACGTGGTCGTAGGCGTTCTTCATAGACTGGTTCGGGTAAGTGCTTTCGCGCATCGCCTCGATATACGGCTCGTCAAGCGGCGTCACAGTCGAAATCACCTGCTCGACCGTGAGCGAGCTGTCGTCGTATACGTAGACCTTCCAGTTGTCGAAGTCGATATACACGGTCTGACCGCCGACGGCGATCACGCGTTTTATGATCGGTTCCGTCGTCAGCGTGCTGCCGGGGACCTGGAACACTATCACGTCGCCCTGCTTCGGAGTGTAGAACAGGTTCGAGATCACTATCGCCTCGCCGTGGTGGAACGTCTCGCGCATGGAGCTTCCGTCGACCCTCGCCTGTCTCGCCACGTACGTGAACATAAGAAGCACGAAGGAAAGCGAGAGCGCTATTATCTCGACCCATTCGAAGATCTCCTGAACGACGGGCTTTTTCTCTTTTTCCTTTTTGCCTCCGGCTTTTCTGACGCCGTCTTTTGCCGGCGGGACGGTCTCGGCTTTTATCTCTTTTATCTCGAGTTTTTCGTTGTTATTGCTGCTGTCCATTATCTTCCGGGGTCTCCTCTTTCTCGGGTGCGGGCGCGGGCAGTCTGATCATGAACGGGACGAATTTGTATCCGTCCGGCAGACAGAACCCGCCTTTTGCGGCGTTGAGCTCGGAAAACGGCTTGTAGCCGACTTCCGTACGGGTCGAATTGTAAAGGAAGAACGGCGACGGCTCCGCCGAATATTCGCGCGTCTCGGTGAGCGCCGGCGCGCCGGTGGAGACGAGGAGCTTGAACTGATCCCCGCATCCGCAGAGATATTCGTACACGGGCGCGAGTATCTCGGTGTCTGTCGCCTCTATCGCCGCGGTCTTTGCCGCCGCGTCGCCCTTGCGCGCCGCTTCGGCGGCGGCTCCGGCGTAGACGTATACGAGCTCCGTCCCGGCTTCGAATTCCGCGATGACGGCGGCGACCGCTGCGGCGTTGTCCGCGGCGACGGTCGGTTTCATGCCGAGCATCGCGCCGACGCCGACGGCGGTGCGGTCGGTCGAGACCGCGGCGCAGCTGACCTTCCACTTATCCGGGAAGTTTTCGTAATCGGGGCGTTTCACGGCGTTCCACAGCCAGATGGAGTTAAGCGCTTTTTTGCCCTCGCTGCGGCGCTTCACGTTGACGGGGTGATCCTTCAGAAGCGCGTAGCTTTTTTCGAGCATGGGCACTATCCTTGCCGCGGCTTCGCCCGACGGCAGCGAGCTGCCTATCTTCTTGCCTTTTATGTCCGCGGGAGCCGGAACGGCGCCGGTCTGCGGCGCTCTCTTCCAGACGAGGCAGTGCTCGGTGCCCGACATATTGTAGAATTTCTTTATTTTGGTGGACAGTCCTTTGTTGAGCGCGCTGATCAGCTTCGCCGCCTCCTCGGGCGTGACGTCGTCGGCGTTGGCCGCCGTGAGTGTCTTGCCGGCGTACGCGCCGTTGCCTTCGGACAACGAGACGAGCGAGCATCTGAACACGGTGTCCTCACCGTCTACCGCCGCGCCGAGACCCGCCGCCTCGAACGGCAGCGTGCCCGTGCAGAGCGCGGGATCGCAGCCGAGGACCGAAAGGTCCACGACGTAAGGCGCGGGAGCCGCGTTCTCCGGCAGATTGGATACGAGACCGTTGAAGCTGCGGTATGAAAGCATGTTCATCGTCGGCTTCGCGGCCGCTTCCATCGGTGATTTGCCGCCGCACGCGCTGAGTCTGCGATCGGCGGCTCCGTCGGATGTCAAGACAAAATATTTCATAAACACTCCTGATATTCTGATAATTGACCTATTATATCAGATAAAAGTGTATCATACAATTTTAGCAGATACAAGTATAAAATTTAAATTTTGACGAGTAAAAGCGTTGACTTTTTTCAGAGATTGTGGTATCATATATTCACTTTAAACGGAAGGAGACAAAAATGAAAAGACTGATTTCATTCTTGATATGTGCTGTTATGATACTGACTTGCGCTGCCGGATGCACCGGCAAACCTGACGACAGCACCGCGGAACCGGACACGGAAGATATCGTCACCGTGACGGATACCGAAGAGCTGACAGAAGAATTGACCGAACCGGTCACCGAGGAAGAAACGACCGAGGCGGAGACGCTGCCGCCCGTAACGGAGGACCTTGAAGCGATGAACGCGGAACCCGCCGCGAAGTTCACCGTTTCCCGCGCCTTCGGCAACGGGATGGTGCTCCAGCGCAACGACTATATAAGGATCTGGGGCTGGGCTGACTCGTCCGAGAACGGCAAGAGAGTCGAAGCCGAATTCGCCGGCCTGCACGGCGCGACGGTCATCGCCGACGGCGAATGGACGATCACGCTCGGCGGCACTCTGCCGGAGTGCACGGAGGGCAGGACGCTGCGCGTGTTCGCGGCGGACGGCGCCTCTTATGAATTCAACGACGTTCTCGTCGGCGACGTGTACTGGATAGTCGGTCAGTCGAACGTCTGGTATCCCGTTTCCTACATCAAAAACGAACCGCTCGCCAACGAGAAGGGCCGCAACGCCGAGATCAGCAACGATCTGCAGATCCGTCTGAACAGGACGTTCGCGGGCGATTTCGCCGGCATACAGATAGGCACGAACGCCGTCAGCCGCGACGTCGTCAACAGACGCGGCTGGCAGAAGCCGGAACAGGGCGCGATGGATTTCTCCGCGCTCGGATATTTCACCGCGCTGATGCTTTACGAACAGCTTGAGCGCAAGGTGCCGATAGGCATGATCGAATTCGACGGCAACGGCTGCGCGCTTCACGCGTTTCTGCCGAACGAGGTGCGCGACGAGCTCAATATCAGCACCGAAAAGAACGGCGTTTATTCGGCGCCGGGCGTCAACGCTCACGTTTCGTCGTTCATGTACAACCACGGTATGTACTCGTTCCAGAAGATGCCTATCACGGCGATAATCTGGTATCAGGGCGAATCCGACTGCAACAGCACTAACAATAACAATACGCTGTACGCCGAGCGTTTTGCGACGCTCATCAGATATCTGCGCAACGCGCACGATCAGCTGCATCACGACTACCCCGTGTACGTCGTGGAGCTGCCGCCGATATTCCTGCAGTTCGACTTCGCGCAGGTCAGGATGAACATGGGCACGATCCCGCAGCTGATCGACAACGTCTACATCTGCACGACGTCCGACCTCTGGTCCGACAGAACCTATTACATAGACGGCGTCAGAAACAGCCTGCACCCGTACAACAAATGGGAGATAGCCGAGCGTATGTCCGCCATGATCCTTGCGCGCAGTCTCGGCGTAGGCTCGCTCGACGAGGTCAGCGGCCCGCAGATGGTCTCCGTGGAATTCTCGGAGGACAAGTGCACCGCAACGATAAAGTATAAGTACGTGGGCGAAGGGCTCACCTCGGACGGCAAGCTCAAAGGCTTCAAAGTCATGACGGGCAACAAATACAACTGGGCGAAGCCCGCCACGATGGAGATCACCGACAAGGATACCGTAGTGATCACAACGAAGGAGCCGATAAGATCTGTATCTTACTTCACGCTGCTCGACGACACGTTCCCGAAGAACCTCAATCTCTGCTCGTCTACCGGCGTGCCCGCCGGAGCGTTCAGGATAGACGTCCCGACAGAATGACCTAATGAATAAAAAAACCGGAGGCCGGAGCGCCTCCGGTTTTTTATGTTATTGCATACGTTTTCAGCGATTGTTTACTTGTAAGAAATCTTTTGGTATTGAATAAATGATGTTTTTTGCGTATAATACGCTTGAAAGTTGTTTCAAATGATACACTTTTTGACGGAGACGTTATGGAAAGAGAAGAATTGCTGAATAATATGATGAAAAACCCGCTTTACAGCGGCGCAGATAAACCGGCGCTTGCCGACGCGGTCGCCGGCTCGTCACTGAAGACTTTCCGCAAGGGAAGCCGGATGTGCGGCGAGGCGCCGTGTCTGTGCTACATCGTGTCCGGCAGGGCGACGGTGCGCAGGCTCGAGGGCGGGAAAGACGTCATACTGAACGTGCTCGGCGCGGGCGACGTATTCGGCGCGGCGCGTCTTTTCGGCGGCGACGCCGAGGTCACCGACGTCACGGCGACGGGCAGATGCACGTGCCTTATGATGCCTCAGCCGGTCGTCGAGCGGTTCTTGAAGGCGGACCACGGCTTCACGCTCGGCTACATCCGCTTCCTTTCCGACAGGATCAGGTTTCTTAACAGACGCATTGCCTCCTTCACGGCGGGCGACGGTGAAAAGGCGGTGGCCGCCTACCTCGCGTCGCGCTGCGGCGGAGAGGGGACGGTGAAGATCCCTCTCAGCATGGCGAAGCTCGCTTCGTCGCTGAACATCAGCCGTCCGACGCTTTACCGCGCTCTCTCCGCGCTGTCCGGTCGCGGCGTTCTCGAAAGAGACGGATCCGACATCAAAATACTGTCGTATGAAAAACTGAAATCAATATAAGGAGAAAATAACAATGAAAAAGATCATCGCGCTGTTTCTTGCGGCAATCATGCTCGCCGGGACCGTGTCCCTCGTTTCCTGCACTCGGAAAGAAGACAAACCCGAGCAGATAAGGGTCCTCACGCTCATGGGACCGACCGGGATGGGTATGGCAAAGCTCATTACCGACGGAAAAGAAGGCAAGAACGCACAGGAATACACGTTCACCGTCGCCACCGCGCCGGACCAGGTGTCCGCGCAGGTCATAAAGGGCGATTTTGAGATCGCCGCCGTGCCGGTCAACCTCGCCGCCGTCCTGTACAACAAGACCGATGGCGCCGTCAAGGTCGCCGGTGTCAATACGCTCGGCGTGCTTTATATGCTCGAAAACGGCAGCACGGTCAATTCCGTCGCCGATCTGAAGGGCAAGACGATATACGCGACCGGTCAGGGCTCGACGCCCGAATACGCGCTCCGCTATATCCTCACCAAAAACGGCATGGATCCGGATAAAGACGTGACGGTGCAATATCTCGCCGAACACGCGGAGCTCGCGACGCAGATGACCGCAGGCTCCGTGACTCTGGGCATGCTCCCCGAGCCCAACGTTACCTCGGTAATGCTGAACAACAAGGACGTCCGCATCGCGCTCGACCTCAACGCCGAATGGAAAAAGGTCTCCGGCGCGGATATGGTCATGGGCTGCATAATCGTCAGCGCAAAGTTCGCGGAGGAGCATCCGCAGGCGCTGAAGAAATTCCTTGAGGAATACAAGGCG
Organism: Clostridia bacterium; assembly: GCA_017958705.1. Taxonomy (GTDB): domain Bacteria; phylum Bacillota; class Clostridia; order Oscillospirales; family CAG-272; genus UBA1248. The sequence continues at coordinate 3,394 of JAGDCE010000053.1, read as the reverse complement.
TCCGTGGAATTCGCCAACGGCGACGTCGACGCGGCCGCCGCTGTCATCGAGGCGGCGGGCATAGTCCCGAAGGCCGCCGTCGCGAAAAAAGCCCTGCCGAACTGCAACATAGTGCTTCTCACCGGCAAGGATATGAAGACGCCCCTTCAGGGAATGCTGAACGTACTGTTCGAGGCCGAGGCGAAATCGGTAGGCGGCAAGCTCCCGGACGACGCGTTCTACTATAACGCAAAATGAAAAAGCACGGGAGCCTGCCCGCGCCCGTGCGCGCCGTTATCGCGCTCGCGTTCTGGATCGGAGTCTGGTGGGTCGCCGCGCTGATCGTCGGCAGGGAAGTGCTCATACCTTCCCCGCCGGCGGTCGCGGTGCAGCTTTTCCGGCTTCTCGGCACTTCGGAGTTTTATCTGTCCGTCCTATTGTCCGTGGCGCGCATAACCGCGGGATTCGCGGCGGCGGTGCTGCTCGGGATACTGACCGGAGCGCTATGCGCCGTCTCGGCTCCCGCCGACACGCTGCTTTCCCCGCTGTTCTCGGTGATCAGGGCGACGCCGGTCGCGTCGTTCATCATCCTCGCGCTCGTCTGGATAAACAAGGAGCTCATCCCGGTGTTTATCTCGGCGCTGATGGTGCTTCCGGTGATCCACGGCAACGTGCGCGAGGGCATACTCTCCGCCGATCCGTTGCTGATCGAGACGGCGGCGATATTCCGCTTCAGCAAAAAACAGAAGCTTCTTCGCATCTATATGCCGGCGGTGTCTCCGTATCTGTCCGCCGGAGTCCGCACCTGCCTCGGGCTCGCCTGGAAGGCGGGCGTCGCGTCGGAGGTGCTGTGCTTCGCGACGCATTCGATCGGCAACCGTCTGTATCAGTCCAAGGTGTATCTTGAAACTACGGAGATGTTCGCGTGGACGGTCACCGTCATCGGGCTGAGTATGATAATAGAAAAACTGCTGATGGCGGCGGTCACCGCGTGGCAGAGGAAAAAGAATTATGATATCGGTAAAAAACCTGAAAAAGCGCTGTGACGACAACGTCGTTTTCGACGGCTTCTCACTCGAGCTGCCGGACAGAGGCGCGTTCGCGCTGACCGGTCCTTCCGGGTCGGGGAAAACGACGCTTCTGCGCGTGATCTGCGGGCTTGACCGCGACTACGGCGGCGAGGTCGAATGCGGCGGCGCGGTCTCGTACGTGTTCCAGGAAAACCGCCTGTTCCCGACGCTGTCCGCGTACGGAAACGTATTCGAGGTCTGCCGCGATAAGGAAAAGGCGCTGTCGCTTCTGTCCTCTGTCGGGCTCGGCGGAGATACGGACAAGTATCCCGCGCAGATGTCCGGCGGCATGGCGCGCCGCGTCGCGATCGCACGCGCGCTCGCGTTCCCGCACGATATCCTTCTGCTCGACGAGCCGTTCACCGCACTCGACGGGCAGATAAAAGCCGAGGTGATAGAGCTGATAAAAAGGCTCGAGGCGGACAAACTCATCCTCGCCGTCAGCCACGACCCGGACGAGGTCGCCGCGCTCGGCTGCAGGGAAATAAGGATAAAATAAAGCAAAAACGGCACCTCCGGAAAACGTGCCGTTTTAGTTTTATGAAATATGCGGCCGGCAACAGATCTTTGTATTGACATCGCCGGTTTTTCTGATATAATAATATCTGACAGACGGGATGAAAAGGAGAAGGATATGGATAATACGGTTGCGATAAGGGTTGATTTTTCAAAACAGACCGGGCGGATAAAGCCGATGCACGGCGTCGGTCAGCCGCCGTTTTTCGGACTTGATTTTTCCATGTTCCGTTATCTGACGGAGGCGGGGATACCGTTCTCGCGCCTTCACGACGTGGGCGGCTGGTTCGGCGGCTCGCGTTTCGTTGACATACCGAACCTGTTCCCGGATTTCGGCGCGGATCCCGCCGATCCCGAAAGCTACGATTTCGCGTTCACGGACAGGCTGATAACGGCGCTCGTCAAAGCGGGGGTCGAGCCGTTTTTCCGCCTCGGCGTAACGATAGAGAATTACGCTTCGGTTAAGGCTTACCGCATATTCCCGCCGTCCGATCCGCTGAAATGGGCGCAAATCTGCGAGGGCGTCATACGCCATTATACGGAGGGCTGGGCGGACGGATTTGAATATGATATCCGTTACTGGGAGATCTGGAACGAGCCGGACAACGGCGAAAGCCCGTCGAACAACCAGATGTGGCTCGGCACCAAAGAGCAGTATTTCGAGCTTTACGGCGTCGCCTCGCGCTACCTCAAGGAACGTTTCCCGCGCCTGAAGATCGGAGGTTACGCCTCCTGCGGCTTTTACGCGATAGCGGGCATAAAGACCGACCCGAACGCCAAAGCGTCGGCGCGCGAGCTTTATTTCGTTGAATTCTTTGAGGAATTTCTGCGTTACGTGAAGGAAAACGGCTGTCCGCTCGACTTCTTCTCGTGGCACAGCTACGCGTCGATCGAACATACGGCGATATTTGCCCGGTACGCGCGGCGGAAGCTCGACGAATACGGCTTCACGGACACCGAAACGACGTGCAACGAGTGGAATTACATGATACATCTGCGCGGCACGGCGGCGCACGCGGCGCTCACCGCGGCGATGATGCTGTCTTTCCAGCATCTTCCGCTCGATTCGGCGATGTTCTACGACGCGCGCCTCGGCGTCAGCGATTACGCCTCGTTGTTCGATCCCAACACGCGTAAACCGTTTCCGAGCTACTATGCGTTTTCCGCCTACAACGAGCTGTACAGGCGCGGCACGGAGGTGCCCGTTTTGATGAACGGTGCCGAAGGGATTTACGCCGCGGCGGCAAAAGGGGACGACGGCGGCGCGATAATGCTGGCAAACGCCGGTGCGGAACCGACGGCGCTGTCGGTCGACTGCGGACGGCGGATCGTCCGCTGCCGTCTTGTAAGCGACGCCGGCGTGACGGAGAGTGAAGCGCCGCCCGCCGGGCTGCCCGGAAACTCCGTCCTCCTCATTTTAACAAAATGAAAAAGACCGGCGCGCGCCGTCTGGCGCGTGCCGGATGTTTTATTCTTTTGCGTATTTTTTTGCCGCTTCCTTCGCGTTTTCGTGGCTGACTGCGAGTGAGATCACCGTGACGAGCACGAATCCGACGAGACAGAGGATCGCGCCGACGAGCTGCATTACCTCGCCGACCGTCTTACGCGTCTGCATTTTGTCGTAAGCCGCTTTCTGCTCGAGCAGGGGAAGCTGCGACAGATCGTGATAATCGACGTCCTGCACCGCTCCGCCTATCATGAACAGCGCTATGGCGAACACGCAGACCGCCGCGACCACGACGAAAAGTAGTTCCTTTTTCATATCGAACCCTCCTTAGGGGCGATCAGTACGCTTTTGCTTTCTTCTTCTTGCTGATGACTGCGATGAT
>JAGDCE010000052.1 GCA_017958705.1 Clostridia bacterium | reverse complement strand
GCTTTTTCGCTCTTGGGGGTGCCCACCCCTCAAGGCGCTGCGCGCCACCCCCCAAGCCCCCCTGTTCCCCTCCCGCAGATCAGAGATCGGAGGGGCAGCGCGGCCGGCCTGTGGGGATCGACGCCCTCGGCGGTCCGTTTCCAAAAGCCCAAATGATATTTGGGGGATGGCGGGGTTTGGGGTGGATAAGGGGGGAGGGGAACCCCAAGAGCGCCGAGGAACGAGGCGCACGGAATGTCCCGCAGTAGGGGTTCCCCGCCGCGAACTGGAGAGCGGTGGGGGGTTCCCGTAGGGACACCGCCAAGAAAATGAATTGCGCCTGATGGCGCATGAATTGTGCCGGTGCACATGAACTGTCTGCCGGCATGTGTTGCCCGCGGGCACGCGGAATGATATGTTCCGCCGCGGCGAAACATATCGCTCGTACGGCGCTTTATTCCTTTCCGCTTCGTTTCTTCCGTCTGACGCGGTTTATATGTCGTTCAAAATCGCCGTTGTCGAGCAGCTGTGCAAGGACGTACTGCTCGAAGACCGGGACGGTGCAGGAATAGAACCCGAGTCTTTTTTCAAAATCCGGCAGCAGATTTTCCGGCAGCACCATATATCCTACTCTGATCGACGGCGCGACGGTCATCGAAAACGTGTTTATGTACACGACCCTGCCGTCGTCGGACAGCGAAAACACCGTGTCCTCGTTCTTTCTTGAAACGGTCAGCTCTGAATCGTAGTTGTCCTCCACGATATATCCGCCGCGCGAGCGGGCGAAACCGAGATATTCGAGCCGTTTCGATACGTCGGCGGTCACGCCGCTCGGATAGCTGTGGAACGGCGTTATGTGAAGCACAGTCGCGCGGCTTTCCGCAAGCGCTTCCGTCGTTATCCCGCCGCCTCCGAGCGGCAGGGCTTCGACCGTGACGCCGTGCGCGCCGTAAACGCGGCGGATCTTTTCGTAGCACGGATCCTCAGTCGCGTATACGCGGTCCGTGCCGAGCAGCTGTACGACGAGTCCGTAGAGATATTCTGCTCCGGCGCCGACGACGATCTGCTCTGCGCCCGCCTTCATCCCGTTGCTGCGGAACAGATACGCGGCGATCGCGCGGCGCAGCCTTTCCGTCCCCTTTTCGGGCGATCTTATGAGTATCCCGTCGCCGTCCTCGAGCAGTACGCGGCGCATCGTCTTCGCCATCACCGAAAACGGAAACGATCCCGCCCCGCCGTGCGACGGCGCGGGCCGCTCGGGGCGTGACGACGCGGGGACCGACACGAAATCGGAGTCGCGGTATATCACGTAATACCCGCTACGCTCCCTCGATTCCGCGTAGCCCTCGTCGCACAGTATCGCGTACGCGTGCTCCGCCGTTATGACCGATACGCCGGTCTCCGCCGAAAGCGTACGCTTTGACGGAAGCCTGTCCCCGGCCTTCAGTACGCCGGACGTTATGTCGTCGCGTATCTGCGTGTAAAGCTGCAAATACGCGGGATGTTTTGTTTTTTTCTCGACTTTGTATCTCATCTGGTTATATAAAAAACTCCTGTTCTGAATATTTCATATTATCAAATTCATTGTATAATAAACTGCGTAATATGTCAAGGGGGTTTTGAAAAATGTCTTATAAAAGAGTTTTGACCATACAGGATATATCGTGCTTCGGCCAGTGCTCGCTGACTGTCGCTCTGCCCATACTCTCCGCCGCGGGACTTGAGACGGTGATTCTGCCGTCGGCGGTCCTGTCGACGCACACCGCCGGATTCACCGGCTTTACCGTGCGCGATCTGACGGGGGATATCCCGGGCATCGCCGCCCACTGGAAGCGCGAGGGCATCAGCTTCGACGCGCTTTACACCGGATATCTCGGCTCGGCGGAGCAGATCGGCATGGTCTGCGATATCGCGGACACGCTGCTGAAGCCCGGCGCCGTCACCGTCGTCGATCCTGCGATGGCGGACAACGGGAAACTTTACCCGGCGTTCGATCTTGCGTTCGTCGACGAGATGAAAAAGCTCGTTTCGCGCGCGGATATCGTCCTGCCGAACATCACCGAGGCGTCGTATCTGACAGGGATCGGGTATAAAGAGACGTACGGCGAGGATTATATCAGATCGCTGACGGAGGCGCTTTTGTCGATGGGCGCGAAGACCGTGGTGCTGACCGGCGTCAGCTACGACGCGGAAACGACCGGCGTCGCCGTCCACGACGCGCACGGTTTCGCCTATTACAGGCACAAAAAGCTGCCGCAGAGCAGCCACGGCACCGGCGACGTATACGCTTCGGCGTTCGTCGGCGCGTACGTTCAGGGCAAAAGCGCTTACGATGCCGCCGCGATCGCCGCGGACTACACCGTCGCCTGCATCGAGTACACGGACGGCGACCCGCAGCACAGATACGGCGTGAAGTTTGAGCCCGTTCTGCCGGAGCTTATAAAAATGATCGGCCGCTGAGCTTCGCCGACGGCGCGCGTCCCCCGGAAACGGCTGTTTCCGGGGGACGTTTTCCGCCTTCCGGAGCGGTTTTTCTTCGCGTCTCCGGCTTCACGGCGGAAAAGCCCCGCTGCAAAGCGGGGCGGCGCGCCTGACGCGCTTTATTTTCTGCTCTTCAGAAACGCTCTGAGCAGTCCGGCTACCGCCGCCGGCGGCTTGATCACGATAATTTTCACAGTTCACCTCACAGTATGTTGAATATACAGATCACGAGTATCAGCACCGAAAGCGTTATTATCATAACGTAATAAGGCAAAAAGAATGACAGCAGCACCCCGGCGCTGAAGCATACCGCGGCGCCGGTGACGGCGCCCGACACGTTTTTACACTTTTTCATATCCGCCTCCACTGTCTTTATACTGTATTGTATGCCGTATATCGGTTTTTGCTCCACGAAATGTAACAATATGATATTGATTTTTTAAGCGGTACGTGTTATAATACAAAAAATATCATCTGTACGGAGATAAGATAATGGCTATAGTAAACACACGCGAAATGTTCAAAAAGGCTTACAGAGGCGGCTACGCGATCGGAGCCTTCAACATCAACAACATGGAAATAATCCAGGCGGTCGTCGACGCGGCGGCGGAGCTCTCCTCCCCCGTTATACTGCAGGTATCGTCGAGCGCGCTGAAATACGCGAGACCGGGATATCTGCTCGCCATGGTGCGCGCGGCGGTCGATGAGACCGGCGTGGATCTTGCGCTCCATCTTGACCACGGTCCCGATTTCGAGACCTGCAAAATGTGCGTTGACAGCGGATTTTCGTCCGTCATGATCGACGCGTCGCATCTGCCGTTCGAACAGAACGCGGAGCTGACGGCGAAGGTCGTCGAATACGCCCGCAACTACGACGTAACGGTAGAGGCGGAGCTCGGAAGACTCGCCGGCATAGAGGACGAGGTCAACGTTTCCTCCGAGCACGCCTTCTACACGGATCCCGCGGACGCGGTGAAGTTCGTGGAGCTGTCCGGCTGCGACAGCCTTGCGATAGCGATAGGCACGAGCCACGGCGCCTATAAATTCGCGGGCAAGGCGGAGCTGCGCATGGACATCCTGCGCGAGATACAGAGGCTGATGCCGGAATATCCGATCGTGCTTCACGGCGCGTCGTCCGTCGACCCGAAGGTCATCGAGACGATAAACGCGTACGGCGGCAATATGAAGTCCGCCGCGGGTGTGCCGGAGCACATACTGCGTGAGGCGGCGTCTCTCGCGGTATGCAAGATCAACATGGATACCGATATACGTCTGGCGATGACCGCCGCGATCAGAAAGATATTCGCGGAATCTCCCGACGTGTTCGACCCGAGAAAATATCTCGGCGCGGCGAGAAAAGACATAAAGGCTACCGTGGAGCATAAGATAAAGAACGTCCTCGGATCGGATCAGAAGGCCTGATGAAACATATCTGTTATTTTGACGTCAACTCGCACGACGAGGACATGTTCGGCGCGGTCCGCGCCGGCGCGGTGCTCCGCATGATGCAGGAGTCTGCGAACATACAGCTTTACGAGACGGGTTTCTCGTATGACGACATGTACCGCCGCGGCGCGGCGTTTCTGCTCAGCCGCATCAACGTGAGCATCTACGCGGACCTGCATCCGCACGACAAGCTCCGCGCGGAAACGTGGCTGTCGGACTGCCACGGTGTCGTGTTCAACCGTTTCTACAAGCTTTACCGCGGCGACGATCTCGCGGCCGAGGGCGCGTCCGCGTGGGGGCTCGTCGGCGTTGAGGACAGGAAGATACGCCGCGTGAGCGAGATAGACACCGATATACACTCCGACACCGACACCGTCGGTATAGACATGCCGAAACGGCTCTCGCACAAAGATCTCGAATTCACGCTCTGCGGCGAACGCACCGTGTATTACTCCGACTGCGACATAAACGGCCACATGAACAACACGGTATATCCGGACATGCTGTTCTCGTTCTCGCCGGAGGCGAGGGCGAAGCAAAAGAGCCGCGTCGTATCGTTCAACATATCGTTCATAAGCGAGGCGGTCTGCGGCGAGGAGCTGAAGGTGTATACGGCCGAGAAGGACGGGATCAGATGCTTCCGCACCGTCAGGGGTGACGGGCAGATCAACGCGGAAGCGGAATTCATCATAGAATGAGGAAAGGAAGCAGACGATGAAAAATAAAATAGTACTCGCCGTTTGCGTGGCGGTCATGCTCGTCCCCGCGATACTTGCGATATTCCTTTACAAGCGCAAGCCGCAGGAGATAATAAAGCAGCCGGACGAGGTGAGTCTCGTCACCGTTACGGACTCCCTTTCAAACACGTATACGGTAAACGACAAGGATGAGATAAAATTCCTGACCGATCTGGCGAACGGATCGCCGGTAGCGGCGATACCCGACGCGGTATACGGCTTCCAAAGCTTCGTTCTGAGGTTCACACGCGGCGAGAACACGGCGAGCTACAGATTCTATATGTCGGCGGAGATGCCCGACCAGGTGTATTTCAAGGATGAGGAAGACCGCTGCTTCAAGGCGGACAGCCTCAAGAGCCGCACATTCATGGAAAAAGCGTACGCGATAAGCCTGTACGACACAGCTGTGCCCGTGCTCACCGTCGGCGATATGTCGACCGTCGTGACGCCGTCGCAGATAACGTGGAACTACAGCACGCTCGACGGCAAATACACGCCGATAGCCGTGCCGACGACGACCGACGTCAAGAGCGTCGACAAGATATCGAAGCGCACGCTCGGCATATCGTTCTCGCGCCAGCCGTCAAACGCGGTAATAACCGTTTTCGACGGTGAGGAGCAGATCGTTTCAAGACTGCTTGAGGACTTCACCGGCGTGAACACCGCGACGGCGAAATATTTCAAGATACAGATCTCCGCCACGTGGAACGAGGAGGAGGGACAGAATTCCTACGGTACGGCGACGTACCTGTTCAACGCGTACGTCATGCCCGACGCGAGCTTCAGCATCTCGGCGGAAGGCGTCCAGCAGGGCGGCGTGATAATGATAAAGGCGAGCAACGCCAAATCAGCCGGGATCACCTTTGCAAGCGAGCCCGACATGGGCGTGACGCCGCAGTTCTACGACGTCGGCGAAAACGCCGTCGCGTATCTGCCCACGGATTACTTCACACAGCCCGGCGAATACAAGCTGACGCTGTCGTACGACGGCAGCGTGTTCGAGCAGAAGCTCCTCGTCACCGAATACAAGTTCAACAGCAAGACGTATTCGACAGGCGAGACGACGCTGCGCACGGTGTTCTCGGCGGAGAACAAGGCCGCGGAGGAGACGATGCAGCAGGCGGTATGGACTTCCGTATCGAATTCCGGTCTGCTCTGTGAAGGCGAGTCGCCGAAATATCCGACGAAACGCACCGATCACAAGACGGGCTACGGAAACTACATGAAGCTTGAAAAGATAAACGAAGAGTTCAGACACGACGGCGTCGACTACGAGATCGCGAAGGGCTCCGAGGTCAGAGCGATCCTGTCCGGCACGGTCGTATACGTCGGCTCCGGCGCGATCCACGGCGGCACGATCGTAATAGATCACGGCAACGGCGTGCGCTCGTGGTACAGCAGAGTCGATACGACGTCGGTCACAGTCGGCCAGTCGGTGGCGCAGGGCGACCTGATAGCCAAGACGAACGACAGCGGCTTCGGCGACGCGTCGCGCTTCCACTTCGGCGTATCGGTCGGAAAGACTTTCGTCTCGCCGCTGATGATTCTCGAAAAAGGACTTCCGAAATAAGAGCCGAATTTGAAAAACGAAAGAACAGACCGGAGACGGTCTGTTCTTTTTTTTAGCTAAATTGAACACCTGCGGTTTTGAGCTAAATTGAAAACCTGCTGTTTTCAGCTAAATTGAAGCCTGACGGCTTCAGCTAAATTGAAAACCTGCGGTTTTCAG
>JAGDCE010000051.1 GCA_017958705.1 Clostridia bacterium | reverse complement strand
TGAACGACGCGCAGATGAGCGAACATCATCTGATCATCCACGCGAAAAACGTCATGTACGCGATGGGCGCCATGGCGGACCATTTCGGCGCCGACCGCGAGCACTGGATGGCGGTCGGTTATCTGCACGATTTCGACTACGAAAAATATCCGGACGAACATCTTCGCCACACCGAAAAAGAGCTGTTGGAGGCGGGCGTCGACGCGGCGGACGTGCGCGCGATAATGAGCCACGGCTACGGGATCTGCTCCGACGTCAAGCCGGAGACGGAGCTTGAAAAAAGCCTGTTCGCGGTGGACGAGCTGACCGGGATAATCCAGGCATGCGCCCGGATGCGCCCGAACGGCATCTCGGATCTCGAACTCAAAAGTTTCATGAAGAAGTTCAAGGACAGAAAATTCGCCGCAAAGTGCGACAGGGATCTGATCGTCACCGGCTGTGAGATGCTCGGCATGGACGTTTCGGAGGTCGCCGGGATCTGTATAGAGGGCATGAAGCCCTACGCCGCGGACATCGAGCTTCTCGGCACCGGAGCGTAAGGCGCGGAGGATACGATGAACATCAGAAGCGCGGAGCCGGCCGACGCCGGGCGTCTGCTCGGTATATACGCGTATTACGTTGAAAACACCGCCGTTACGTTCGAATACGATACCCCGACGGAGAAAGAATTCGGGGAGCGCATACGGAGCACGCTTGAAAAATATCCGTTCCTCGTCCTCGAGGACGGCGGGGAGACAGTCGGCTATGCTTACGCCGGCGTATTCAAAGACAGAGCCGCGTACTCCCGCTCGTGCGAGATAAGCATATATCTCGATCACGACAAAAGGCGGCGCGGATTCGGAAGCGCGCTTTACCGGGCGCTCGAGGAAAAGCTCGCGGAGCGCGGCATCATAAACGTTTACGCCTGCATCGCCTCGCCTTTGAAAGAGGATGAATATCTGAGCCGGGACAGCGAGCGTTTTCACGGCGCGCTCGGATTTGTCAAGGTCGGAGAATTTCACAAATGCGGATACAAATTCGGCAGATGGTACGATATGATCTGGATGGAGAAATTCATCGGGCCGCACGACTGACGGCGGTTCAAGGCGTTATCTGCGCCGGACGGAGCAAATAAAGATGAAGAAGAATACAGGCAAAGTCCGAACCGTGCTTATCGCCGCGGCGGCGGCAGTCGCCGTGTTTTTCTGCGCGGCGTTTCTGCTGATTTATTTCGGCGTCGTCCATCTGAATTCCCCGGATGAGGAAGTATATCCCGTGCGCGGCGTAGACGTCTCGCACCATCAGGGGCAGATCGACTGGGAAACTCTTTCCTCACAGGGCGTCAGCTTTGCTTTTATAAAAGCGACCGAGGGCTCCTCTTACGTCGATCCGCGTTTCGAAGAAAACAGGGCCGCGGCGACGGCGACCGGACTGCGTGTCGGCGCGTATCATTTCTTCAGTTTCGATTCGACCGGCGAGGCTCAGGCTAAGCTGTTCTGCGACACGGTCGGCGGCGCGCAAAACATGCTTCCGCCGGTGATAGACGTCGAATACTACGGGAAATACAGGTCCGGGAAAGGCGTCGACGTGCCGCGGGCAAAAAAGGAACTGCGCGCGCTCGTCGATATACTGACAAATGAATACGGCGTAAAGCCCGTGATCTACGCCGGCAAAGATACGTACGAAACGATAGTAAAAGGCGATTTCTCCGACTGCGGCCTTTGGTACAGAAGCGTTTATTCCGCGGTCCCCGACGGGATCGGCTGGACGTTCTGGCAGTACTCTAACAGGCACGTTTTGAAAGGCTATGACGGCGAAAGATATATAGACATGAACGTTTTCGCCGGGGACGCCGGTGAATTTGAAAAATACCCGGATTGATATCCGGCAATCAAAAGTCATACGAGGTAAAGACAATGGACAGAAAAGATTACGTCATAAGAGGTGAAGAAGAAAAAGACTACCGGCAGGTAGAGGAGCTGATCAGGGAATCGTTCTGGAACGTTTACCGTCCCGGATGCAGCGAGCACTACGTCATCCACGTATTGAGAGACGATCCCGCGTTCATCCCCGGGCTCGATTTCGTGATGGAGCGGGACGGGGCGATCATCGGGCAGAACATGTTCATGAAAACGGTGATAAACGGCGACGACGGAAAAGACGTGCCGGTCCTGACGATGGGACCGATCTGCATCACTCCGGAGCTGAAGCGTCACGGGTACGGCAAAGCCCTGCTCGACTACTCGCTTGAAAAAGCCTCCGCGCTCGGTTACGGCGCCGTGCTGTTTGAGGGGAACATCCGGTTTTACGGCACGTGCGGCTTCGATTATGCGAGAAAATTCGGCATCCGCTACCACGATCTGCCCGAGGGCGAGGACGATTCGTTCTTTCTCTGCCGCGAGCTGATCCCCGGGTATCTTGACGGCGTCACGGGCGTTTATCAGACGCCTTCGGGCTATTACGTCGACGACGCCGACGTCGAGGAGTTCGACAAAGGTTTCCCGAAAAAGCAGAAGCTGAAGCTTCCGGGACAGATATTCGGCTGATTTATACATAACAAAAAAAGTCCGGCACACAGACATACCAACAGCAGGCATCTGTAGTGCCGGACTTTTTTCGGTTCAGTTTGCTTTTTTCTTTTTCGGCGGCAGAAGCAGCAGCATCGAAGTTTCGGCTTTATATTCCGCGTAATCGATCCGGCGGCTCATGTTGTGTTTTTCCATCATCGGGATCGACACAAAAAGGAACAGCACGATTATCGTAAGAAATCCGAGGCCTTTATACCATATCTCCGGGCAGAGCGCGGCGAAATAAATATAGATCCCGCTCCAGAAAGACATCTCGCCGAGATAGTTCGGGTGGCGCGAATACCGCCAGACGGACACGCGGCACGTCTTCCCCTCTCCCTTGTGCTCTTTGAGAAATCCGTGGATCGCCCTGTCCGCTACGAGTTCGAGTATCACGGCGAATATCATGACGGCGCCGCCGATCGCCGAAAACGGTGAAAAACCGCTCTGCTGTATCGAGAACAGAGCGCCGGTCAGACCGAGATAAACGACGACGGTCGGCACGAACTGCAACCCGAAAAAGCTTATCAGCTGGAACAGGAACGGCGGATATTTGTCGCGGTACATTTTATAGCGCCAGTCCTCGTGCCCGAGCCCTTTATACGTATACAGCCAGTTCGCCGTCAGACGGACCGCCCATATCAGTATCAGACCGAAAAGGACGAATGCGTTGACGTTATAAAAACGGTATTTTATGATGACCGCGGCGATGATCACGGGCGGCGCGACGCTCCAGTACGGATCGTATATCGAAACATCCGCGTAAACGACGGTGAAAACGTATATCACGACCGTCGCCGTCGCCGTAAAAGCCGCCGCCGCGGCGAAAACGTCGTTTATCAGCACGAACGGGATCATGCCGAGGCCGAAGGCGATCAGATACGAAACGGCGTCTATCAGCAGGCCTTTTCTGTATTCGCTTTCCCGTTTGCCGGAAGCTGTAATATCGCTCATATTTTATACTCCTTTATTTCAGCGTGATTTACGGCCGTACCGGTCATCCGGCGCGGTTTTCCGCTGCCTCGCGGATCGCCTGCGCGGTCTGCTCCGCACAGCGGCGGTAACCTTCATCCGTTAAATGAAGCAGATCGGGGCATTTATAGCAGTGCGGATCCTTCGCGCACAGGGCGTAAAGGTCGTTTACCGCGACGCCCTCGCGCTTCATGAACGCGACGGCGGCCGCGTTGTATGCCGTCACCCAGTCGTTGTTGTATCTGCTGTACGCGACGCCTTCGACGATGACCTCTGCGGCCGTCTCGTCCGACAGTATCGGCGTCGTCGTCGCGAACACCGGAGTCGCGCCGTTGTTTCTTATCTCGTTTAAGATCCTGCCGAGGAAATATACGTATTCGTCAACGGGGTGGATCGCCGTTTTCATCGGCGCCTCGACGTGCATATCCCAGTATCCGTTGTTCCAGTGCACGACGTCGAAGCGGCCGAAATTCCTGAAGAACTGGTTCGCCTGCCACAGCGTATACGCGGCGAAGCGGCCGTTGTCGTAATCGTCGTATACGACTTCAAATTCATCTTTCAGTATCTCTTTTACGTATTCGTCGTATCCCATGCGGATCGAATCGCCGAGCAGAAGGACTCTTTTCATCTTTTCTCCTCCGTTTTTATCTTGTCCGCGCGTCCGCGGACGGGAGCGTTTGCGTTATACGTTTATTTTAACACCGTTTTGCGCCGGTGTCAATAGCGCGGCGCAATTATATTCGCGGCAAAAGCACGCGACAGCGGCAAAAACTCAAAAAAACTATTGACAAAAAGGTCGAGATCGGGTTTAATATAATCGAGTTGCAAAGTCAGTACGGAGGACGGGTATGTATTTTTCAAAGCACAACGAGAAAACTGTTTATATAAATCATTACAGCGGTCTGCTCGAGGTCGAGGGCAGCGGTCCTCTCTGCCGCGAGGACGCCGACGTATGGCACGCCGGGAAAAACTGGGCGAATGGTTACAACGTGCTTCACGTAAAGGAAGGGATAACGGAGCTCGGCGACAGATATCTCGAAGCGTTTCCGAAGATCAACTGTCTTATACTCAGCCGCTCCGTTACAGAAGTCGCGACCGACCCGGAGCTTGACGATCGGATGCGCCGGCGCAAGCTGCTTATACGCGGAGAATACGACACTTACGCGGAGCGGTTCGCGAAGGAGAAAGGTCTGCGGTTCCTTCACTGCGACATCCCGCTCGCGACGGTCGAATACAAAGAGCATTACGAGACGGATATAATCACCCTGCGTTTTTTTGAAAAGGGTTCTCCGGATATACATTTCAACTGCTTCACACCCGGCAGCTCCGCCGGCAGTTACGGCGGCGGGGAGTACACGAACGATCTGCCGCAGAATTTTTACGTCGGCTGCACGGTCGAGGCGTTTGCGGACAAACTTACTGAAAGAGCGCGCGAACAGATCCTTAACAACGATATGCTGCGCCGCTTCCTGCGGATCTCAAATCTCAGGTACGAAAGATCACATAAACCGCAAAACGGAGGATAAGAAAATGAAGCTTTTGGGAGTCGACAAAGACGGAAACGACAAATACAAATGGCTGTATTCCGAATGGGCGCTGACTTACAGAGTCGGCTGGGGACACATCTGCAGCGCCGCATCCCTGATCTGGCACTACACCGAGGATCCCGTTATAACGACGGGCGACGCGGGCGGCAGAAAATCCGTCGACGTCAAGGATGCCGACGGGATCCTCAAAATTGAAGAAGCCGGGTGGCTTTGCATACGCGGCACATCGGAAATACTTAAAGTTCCCGTTGAGATCACGTTTTATAACCAGACAGATCTCGTCAGAGTATCCGTCCTCTCCGTTACGGAAGAATTCATGGAGGCGGATTACAAGAATTTCAATCTCTCCATGTGCCAGTTCATGGACTCGATAGAGCTTGCGATGTATAACTGACGGCTGTCTTTATTACGATCACAAAAAATCCCGCCTTCCGGTAAAACCGGAGGCGGGATTTTTCACCGTCACTTCTCTTCTTCCTTTGCTTTATACAGCTTCGGATACGCCTTTTTGTCAAATATTCTGAGCAGCACCGCCAGAGCGACGGAGGAAAGCGTTATCGAAAGGATCAGCACCCACGTCGGGAAGGATCCTTTATTGTCGTACAGCTGACCGACGACAAGATCGACCGGGCCGAAAACGGCGGCGGAGATAACGCTCATGACGCCGTTGATGCGTCCGCGGTGGCTCGCGGGCATCCGCGTCGAAACGTACGGACCTTCGGCGACCGTTGTGAATATCTCGCCCCAGGTGAACACGAGCATGGCGATGTAGTATCCCGGTATGAAGCCGAGCAGGAGCAGGAACACCGCGTAACCGGCAAAGACGAGTATCCTGCCGGTCATGATCTTACCGGTGTCGCGCATACGCGAGAAAACTCTCGTTATGATAGGCGTGAAGATGACGACCGCAAGGCAGTTGAGACTCGACACGGTCCCGAATATGACCGCGCCCGCCTCGTTATGGACCGACGCCATGTCGAGCGGCATTATGAAGCTGTACTGTCCGTACGCGGCGTAATACAGCGCCGCGCCGAGTATGTATATCAGCATCATCGGGTTTTCCTTCAGGACTCTGAAGATGCCGACGCCCTCTTTGCTCTCCTGATATTCCGCCTCCTCGCTGTCGTCCTCGACCGGTGTGACGTTCTTTACGAGGACCGCGATCAGCACCGTCGAAACGGCGATCGAGATGCCGCTGATGAGAAAGCTGAGCCACAGATAATTCTCGAACAAAAGCCCCGCGATCGTCGGCGAGAGCACGAGCCCGAGATTGCCGCCGAGATATTCGAGCGAATAGGCGCGTTCCCTGTCCTTAGTCGTCGACAGATCCGCGAACAGCGCGTCGTACGACGGATATTCCATGTTCTGAAACACGCCGGCGGCGATGAAAAGCGCTATCGTGACGATGCCGAGAGGTATCGCCGAGCATACGATGAAGCACAGTATGCTTACGCTGTCACAGATCACTATGACCCATTTTTTATTGAACCGGTCGGCAAGCTTGCCGCCGATCAGGTTCGCGGGAAGCATCAGGATCCCCGAACCGATTATGAAATACGATATCTGAGATGCCGACATGCCGAGTTTCTGGCTCAGTATCAGCGTCATTACGGGCCAGACCATACTGCCGAGATTCGTGACTATCCTGCCGAAAAACAGTATGTATATCTCGCGTCTGAGCCCGCGGTACTGGTTGAATATTGTCATTTTTCCTCACTGAAAACGGATTTATCTTTGTCCGCTATGTTCTTTTCAGTCCGCGATGTCGACGTCCGGTATGATCAAGAGCTCATACCCCGGGTACATCGCCCCGATCTCCGTGTACAGCGTCCGCATCGCTTCTTTTCCGTCTACGTCGAAGCTCACGACCACGTCGAAGCGGATCGTCTTCTTTTCCGTGTCGGCGTAAAAGCCGTGCATCTGCAGCGCCCAGTCGTGCGACATGACCGCTTTCTGTATCGCGTTCCGCATATGCGCCGCCTCGTCGTCGGACGTGTTGAACGAGTATACGCCTATACCGGTCAGGATCACGCCGGTCTTGTGAAAGACGTCGGTCTGAATCCTTCTTGTTATGCGGTCCACGTCGTCAACGCTGAGTGTGTCGGGCAGCTCAACGTGTACCGAACCGTAATTTTTGTTCGGACCGTAGTTGAAGATCGTAACGTCGTACGCGCCGAGCACGTCCTTCTCTTCGCAGATTATCTGTTTCAGCTCTTTCGTCGTTTCGGCGTTTTCACGCTTGCCGATTATGTCGTTCAGCGTTTCGATCATCATTTCGATACCGGCTTTGATGATGAAACCGGCGATGATAACGCCGACGTACGCTTCAAGAGATACGCCCCAGATCAGATAGACGATTGCCGAGGCGAGCACGGACGCGGAAAGGATCGCGTCGAACAGCGCGTCGGATCCGGACGCGGTCAAAGCGCCGGAGTTGACCTTTTTGCCCTGCTTTTTCACGTACAGTCCGAGTATCAGTTTGACGACGATCGCGACGGAAATTATGATGACAGACACGGCGTTGTAATCCGCGGCTTCCGGCGTGATTATCTTCTTGATCGACTCCACGAGCGACGTGATGCCGGCGTACAGCACGAGCGCGGCGACGATCATGGAGCTTAAATACTCGATCCTGCCGTAACCGAGCGGGTGTTTTTTATCGGGCTGCTTCGCGCCGAGTTTGGCGCCGATGATCGTGACGATCGACGACAAAGCGTCCGACAGGTTGTTCACCGCGTCGAGGATCACGGCGATAGAATTCGACACAAGCCCGACAAACGCCTTGAAACCGACAAGGAACAGATTCGTCACTATGCCGATGATACTCGTTTTGACTATCGTTTTTTCTCTTTTTGCACTTAATTCTTCAATGTTTTCTTTTGGCATATTGACCTCCGTTGACGCCGTGCTTTATCGGTCCGGCGTTGTTGTGACATCGATTCGGCAAAGTCCCGGGCGCGTCTGAAATCGTCCCCGGGACCGGTTGAAACGTCGCCCGCCGGCTTCTTCGTATTTCGAAAATAACGGACGGCTGCGGTCGTTTTCAGATCCTCTTTATTTTTCTCCGGTTCGTGAATACCTGATAAACACGCATATCAGTATCATATAGCAAACCGTCTTCGGGAGCATAAGCATTCCGAGTATCGGTACGAGGGATGCCGCGACCGCGACGGGGATATAGAACAGAAACGACAGCGTGACAAGCAGCCAGACCGGACGGAGCACGCCGATCTCTTTGCGCGTTTTGAAATACAGACACACGATGATAACGCCGAGCGCGATAAACGGTACGTTCCGTATTATCCCCCAGACGACCGGGCCGTCGTTGGTGATCCATCTGTTCTGCGGAAGCGCGCAAAGAATAACGCGGACCGCCGAGACAGCGTAAACAACAGCGCTGCAGCCTTTTGCCTCGGGCTTTTTGTATGCGTTGATCCACAGCCGGTACATAAGCACGTAGAACACGGTCATGGTGACGGACGTTACAAGCTTTCCTGTTCCGAGCCATGCTGTAAAATCTGCGTCGACGAAATAGTTGAGTACACGCGGAACAAGATGAAACGCGTCGCCGCAGCCGAGGATCAGCGTGGCAAAGCCCATCAGCTTTCCTATCCGGTCGCGCCGCCTGCAGAGGATGTATATCCCCGCAGCAACGGCAAAAATCAGATAGATGATATCAAAAGCGCTTTCTCCGTATTTCATACAGTTTTTCTCCGGTTATTATCCGAGCGCTTTTTCCACAGCCGCGCGGACGTCGTCCATATCTACCGTCGGCTCGAAACGTGCGGCGACGTTTCCTTCGCGGTCGATCAAAAATTTTGTGAAGTTCCAGCCGATATAAGTCTTGTCGCCGAACTTCTTGTTGTTCATCTGTGCAAACTTATTGAGCATAGCGTTCTTGGCGCCTTTTCCGAAGCCCTCGAAAGGTTTTTCCGACGCGAGGAAAGCGAACAGCGGATCGGCTCCGTCTCCGTTCACGTCGATCTTCGCAAACTGCGGGAATTCGGTCCCGAATTTGAGCGTGCAGAATTCGTGGATCTCGTCGTCGCTGCCCGGCGCCTGTCCGGCAAACTGGTTCGACGGGAAATCGAGTATTTCGAAGCCCTTATCACGAAGGTCCTTATACATGGCTTCAAGCGGTTCATAATGCGGTGTGAATCCGCAGCCGGTCGCCGTATTGACGATCAGCAGTACCTTTCCCTTATATTCCGAAAGGCTGACGTCGTTTCCTTTTCTGTCTTTTACGGTAAAATCATAGACTGTCATTTCGGGTTCCTCCTTGTATTATTTTAGTTTTTTATAAGCAAAGCTCTGCACGGCGAGCCGTCCGCGCCGCCCAGATTGAGCGGCGCCGCGCTCAGAAAGTAAACGCCTTCCGGGACCGCTGACAAACGGATCCCCTCAAGCAGTACGACGCCCGCGCCGAGCAGTATGAGATGAACTTCCATCGGCGCGTCCTCGGGTCCGACGGTCTGAGACTCGTTGCCCAAAAGCAGGACACCGTTTGCGGCGAACACCTTTGCCGCCTTCGTTGAGACGACGGCGGGTCCTTTGATGAGTATCCTCTTCACCGCCTCCGGGCCGTTCTGTTTCGCTTTTTCAAGTATTTCCGCGGCGTCGTCCGCCGTGACGGTCCCGTTGTGTTCGGCAACGAAGGCCGTTCCTACGAACGCATCAAGACTCACGGCGTCGACCGTTTTCCCGTTTTTGATGAAGTGATACGGCGCGTCGACGTGCGTACCGTTGTGAGCGCACATACTGAAAGCCGTCAGGTTGCACACGCCTCCTTCTTCGATCGAACCGAGCCGTATTCTTTCAGGCGCCGGATCGCCGGGAAATACCCGGCAGCCGAACACCTCCTGCGAAATATCATAGATCATATTCTTCTCCCCACTGTTCACATACCGGTGTCTTCTTGATCCGGACTTATGTTCCGCTCCCTCCTTATTTGCATCAAACCGGAGCCTGCGTGCATGAACCGCGCTGACGCGGCGGCGATCGAATTATTTCAGCGGCGGAAGCCCGTGAATATCGTAGTTGTCGTAGTAAATGCTGAACGCGGTCTGTACGTCGCCGGAAAGCTCGATCAGCGCGCCGGCCTGAAACATGGGAGAAAGCGAGCCGGAGGGC
>JAGDCE010000050.1 GCA_017958705.1 Clostridia bacterium | reverse complement strand
GGGCGAACCTGGCGATTCAAGATCAGCGAAATCGATGAATGGATGCGATCCTGCAACGCCCGGAACAGCGAAGGCGCACCCGGCGCGGATCCGGCTTTCGATAAAGCCCCTCACGGCTCCGATTCTTCTCCGGCGGAGAACTGAAAAGCAAGCTGATCAAACGGAGGTTATGGCTGTTATGAAAGAAGCAAACAAATTGACTATCAATAGAATAAGCGATGGAAATAGACTCACGCTTGCGCTTAACGGGGACCTGAATACCGCCACGGCGCTCGAACTTGGTACTTTTCTGAACGAATCTCTTAACGGAGTTACCGATCTTGTGTTCGATTTTTCAGGGCTCAAATACATATCTTCCGCCGGTATGCGAGTCTTGCTGACAACTCAGAAAAGAATGAATTCCCGGGGATCGATGAAGATTACCGGTGCGAGCAGCAATATCATAGAAATATTCGACATCACCGGTTTTACGGATATATTCACGATCAAGTAGAGAAAACAAAAACGAATAGAGAGTAAAAATATGAGTAATGAGAAGGAAAAAAAGATATTCCGACTGATACCGCAGGTCATCATCCTGTTTGCCTTTGCCGTCCTTGTGACGGGTGTTATTACTTTTTTGGTGCAAAGCTCAATCTCAAATTCCGCGATAAGGCAGCAGACGGAATCGCGCGCCTCTGAAATCGCCCAAGAAACGGTGACGGCAATCCGGGAGTACCCGGCGTATGACCGACTCCTTTCATACTGGTACGCCCATGCAGACGAAATGCAGATCGAATACGATGCGGAATACAAAACCGGAACCGAAACGGAAGCGAAATGTCGGACGTTAACGGAACGATATCCCGGTGTTCAGCTCAAATATGTGACAAAGCAGCAGCTTGACGCTATGGAACTTGAGGATCAGAAACTTTATGCCGAGGTCGCTTACTCATGGCTGATAACAAGACTGAACCAGATCAAAAGAGCTTATCATATCAACTTCCTGTTTTGCGTGGCGACGGATGAAACATATGGTACGCAGTTCTTCCTGCTCAGCGCCGCAGATCCGGGCGCGACACGCGGAACGAGCTATGAGGAGGTCTATCCGCTCGGGCACACGGTAACGGTGGGAACGGATCAGCAGGAGGCGATGCGCGGCGCGAAAGCGAACGCCTCGCATCTGGCAAATGCCGGAGATTACGTTGATTATTACACCTGGCTTGGAGAAACGGAAGGGCACCCGGTTTTTATCGGAATGACCTATAATCTGTCCGAACTTCGGTCGTCTTCCGCCTCGCAGGCGCGCAGAGAAACGCTCTATGCGATGCTTTTTCAAATTTTTCTGTCTTTGATATGCCTGATACTTATTTACCGTTTCGTATTGCAGCCCCTCAAAAAGGTGCAGAAAAACATCCGTCTGTATAAGGAAACCAAGGACAGCCGCGCCATAACGGAAAGTCTGAAAGAGATCAATTCTCACAATGAAATCGGCGATCTGTCGAAAGATGTATCGGAGCTTGCCGCGGAAATAGACGACTTTATCGGCAGGATTGAAACGATCACAGCCGAGAAAGAGCGCGTCAGCACGGAGCTTTCCATGGCGACAAGGATACAGGCGGCAATGCTCCCGCATGTCTTTCCTCCCTTCCCGGAACGCGGTGAGTTTGATATTTACGCGAGTATGGATCCCGCAAAAGAGGTGGGCGGCGACTTCTACGACTTTTTCCTTATAGACGACGACCGGCTGGGGATCGTGATGGCGGATGTTTCCGGCAAGGGAGTTCCGGCGGCGCTGTTTATGATGGCGTCCAAGATCATCCTGCGGAGCGTGGCCATGCTGGGAGGCTCACCGGCTGAAATACTGACAAAAACCAACGAGGCGATCTGTTCCAACGATCAGGAGGAGATGTTCGTCACGGTTTGGATGGGTATCCTTGAGATATCTACCGGGAAACTCACGGCGGCGAACGCCGGACACGAATACCCGGTTATGCAAAAAGCGCCCGGCGGTCCGCTTGAACTTGTGAAGGATAAACACGGTTTTGTGATCGGCGGGATGCCGGGAATGAAATACAAAGAATACGAGCTTCAGATGATGCCGGGCACAAAACTGTTCCTGTATACGGACGGCGTGCCGGAAGCGACGGATGAAAACGGGGAGATGTTCGGAGTTGAGCGAATGATCGCCGCTCTGAATGAGGAACCCGACGCCGCGCCGGTCCGCGTGCTTCAAAATGTCCGCCGGGCAGTTGACGGTTTTGTGAAGGACGCGGAACAGTTTGACGATCTGACGATGCTGTGTCTTTCGTACAGAGGACAAATGACGGAACAAAACGAGATTGACGTCGAAGCGACAGATCAGAATTTGTCACCGGTGCAGGATTTTGTGGATAAACGCCTGCAAAACGCCGGGTGCACGGAAAAAGAACGGATGCAGATCGGCGTGTCGGTCGAAGAGATATTCGTCAACATCGCGCATTACGCTTATGCGCCTGAAATAGGAAGGGCGACGGTGCGGGTGGAAGTTTCCGGTGATCCCGTTACCGTATCTATCACTTTTATCGACCGTGGCGTTCCGTACGATCCGCTGGCAAAGAAGGACCCGGACGTGACGCTCCCCGCCGAGCAGCGCGAGATCGGCGGGCTCTGGATCTTCATGACGAAAAAAATCATGGACGACATGGTCTATGAGTATAAGAACGGAAGCAACATTCTCAAACTGGTGAAACATATAGCGAATGATAGCAATTAAATCTGGATCGGAGGTATACTGTTGAAACTGATATTGATTGCCAACATCATCGTCTGCATTTGCGCTTTTATCGGGTTTATTTACGGGATGATCAAATTCTTTAAACCGAGAAAAGCCGTTTATGCGCAGATGATCGCGCTTGCCGTCGGATGCGTGGCGTTCGGCAGGCTTTATCAGGTGGTAAGACTGCTGACCGGCGGCGATATGTTCAACGGATTTCAGCTCGGTGTTTTCGGAGTTATCGGAAGTCTTCTGTTCCTGTTTTCCGCAAACTTCGGCGCGATGGACAGTCTCGCGGACGACAAGTCGAGGGACTATATAAAATACAGACTGATCCCGCTTGCCGCGCCTGTCGCCGCTTTGGCGGTGTATATCATCTTTGT
>JAGDCE010000049.1 GCA_017958705.1 Clostridia bacterium | reverse complement strand
AGTTTCGTAGGTGAAAAGGATTTCACCTTCCTTGACTTCCTCGCCCTTTTTCTTGTGCCATTCTGTCAGTATGCAGCTTTCGACCGAAATACCGACGTTGGGCATCAATACGGGTGTTGCCATAGGTCATTCCTCCTGTTTTATTAAACACATACGTGTT
The DNA here is from genome assembly GCA_017958705.1 of Clostridia bacterium. Taxonomy (GTDB): domain Bacteria; phylum Bacillota; class Clostridia; order Oscillospirales; family CAG-272; genus UBA1248. The sequence goes on along the minus strand of JAGDCE010000049.1, from coordinate 3,429 downwards.
TCATTTTTGCATACACTATTATAGTAGAATAATATGTAATATTTTTCAAGCGGGTTATGTAAAAATTGTTACGGCAAACGTTGAAATATTTTGTGAGAATTCTTAATTCTTAATTCTGAATGATTCTTAATTATCCTTCCCGAATATCCTCTCCGCGTATTCTCTGTCAACTCCGTATTTGCCTTTCCACAAATTGACGGGGAACGCGAAATCCGTTCTTATCACGTCTGGGTCTTCCATTTCCCGCTCCGTCGTGTGCGCGGCGGCGTAACCCTTGCCTTTTGGCGAATGGAGGATATTGAGATAGCCGAGCGCGTCGAGAATCGAGCCGATTCTGTATTTCGTCGTGTTTATTATACCCGACTTCTTTATCGCGTCGCGCAGCTTGGACGGCGTGCAGTTTTCGGGCTGTTTTTCCATAAAATCGAGCAGACGGAAAAACGTTTCGCGGTCTTCCTCCCTGTAATCCGGCGCGGGCAGGCGCTCGTATTCTTCAAGATACAGTATAGCGGAGTTTAGCGTTATAAAAAGCGCGGGGCAACCCGTAAAATACATATGAAGCATTTTACAGTTTACGGAGTAAAACGCGTCCTTGTCGTGCTTTTCCGCCGCGTTGTAATTACATACGTTACACGTATCGTTATCGAATATCTTTTTGTCCGGCTCGGTACCGAAAGCGCCGACGTAATACGGCTCAAAATCGTGCTTCGGCAGATTTTCGGCGTAGTACAGACACGGCAGAGCGCCGACGTATTCGGGCTTGCCTCTCGACACCCCGTACAAAAACGCCTTTGCCGCTTCTTTTTTGTTAATGCTTTTTGCAAGCTCCTTCGCGTATTTTACCGCCTTTTCGTGCGGGTATTTTTTCTCATACAGCTTCAGCGTTCCCTCGGCTATGGCGGGGAAATACTTGTCAGTCGGCGACAGCCAGAAATCCCTGAAATACAGGCCGCTGAAATCCTTAAGCAGCTTGAGCGACCGCGCTTTATCGCACGGCTTGCACGGCTCTTTTTCATATTTTTTGACGTTTTCGGACAAATCCGCCTCCGCGTCAAAGCCGTGCCGTTCCTCCGCCGCGCGCCTCGCGCCCGGAATCCAGAACATCTGCTCCATCTCGTATACGTCTTCTCTGTTATAAATCTTTTCGTCCTTCATTTCCGTCTCCCTGTAAATTAGCGAGGTAAAAATCCGCACGTTTTTGCGTGCGGATATGATTATTTCTTATCGGGGATGATAACGACTCTTCTGTTGTTCTCGGAGCCGATGGAATTTGTGGACACTCCGTCTATCTTCTGGACCTCGGAGTGGATGACTCTGCGCTCGTGGGAGGGCATGGGCTCGAGAGAAACGTTCCTCTTATACTTCAGCGCCTTCTCGGCCATTCTTCTTGCGAGCGTGCGCAGCGTCTCCTCGCGTTTCGCGCGGTAGCCGGAAATATCGACGACGACTCTCGTGTATTCTCTGTCGTCCTCGTCGTTTTCCTTTTTATTCGCCGCGAGATTACACAGGTACTGGAGCGCGTCGAGCGTTTCGCCGTGGTGGCCGATGAGCACGCCGGCTTCCTCGCCGTCGATGTCGATCAGGTATTCGCCGTTGTCGCGCACCGTCGCGCTGACCGTGGCGTCTATTTCCATGTCGGCGACGAGAGTTTTCGCAAACTGCAGCGCCGCGGAAGAGGGCTTGACGTTATACTCGACCCTGATCTTCGCGTCGGAGGCGCCGATGCCGAAAAATCCCTTTTTGGGCTGTGTGAGCACCTCGTACGTTATATCGGTTTCCGCCGCGCCGATCTGCTCGCAGGCGGCTTTGACGGCCGCCTCGACCGTGGGAGCGGTCATGATCAATTCTTTTTTCATTTTTTTATTCAGACTTATTTGTCTTCCTTTTTATCGTTTTTCATTTCGGCGCGATCTATCGCCTTATTCTTCTTGCCCTTTGGCAGATCGACGTCTTTCCTGACCGAAGACGGGCCCATCGGTTCGACCCAGCCTTCCGGCGCGCCCGAGGTGCGGTTCATCTCGGACATCATACGGTCTTCGTCGTGGATCGATTTCTTTCGTTTTTCCTCGGCTTTCTTTGCCTCGTACGCCTGTCTGTCGGCTTCACGCAGCGCTTCCTTCAGCTCCGCGTCCGTCATTTTGGGCGTCGGGAACATCTTTGAAAGCAGGATCTGCTGGCCGAAACCGAGCAGGTTCTGATAGATCCAGTAAAGCGCGAGTGCGCACGGCAGCGAGAACGCGATGACGGTAGAGAGCAGCGGCATGGCGAATTCCATCATCTTCATCGTCATGTTGTTCTGCTGATTTGCCGTCGCGGGAGAAACGTATGTGAACTTTTTCTGGAGCTTCGCGGTGCCCCAGAGTATCCCGAACGTGAATATCGGGACGAGGATATACCACCAGATCTGTTCGCTCGGCGTCACCGAAAGATCTATGAATCCGAACATCTTGAAATTCGGATACTGCTTCGACGACAGCTGCGATATCAGGTCGCTGCGGAACGCCGCGTAGTCGGCGAACGAGTTTCCCGCCGCGTCGACCGCGCCGGTGGGGACCGATCCGTCTACCGGCAGCGCGTCGATCAGCCTCTGAAGATTTTCGCCGTCGTGCAGAAAGCTCGTCGTCTTGATCGTCAGGTTCTGGTACGTGCCCGCGCTCGCGTATCCGGTGAGCCGGTGGAACGTCTCCATTATGACCTCGATCTGCGCTTTGCCGAAACGGCATAAATAATGCAGCGGGTTCTGGATGATATAATAAAGCGAGAAAAGTATGGGCATCTGCAGTACCAGAGGGAGACAGCCGCCGAACTGGCTGTATTTCTCTTCCCGGTACATCATCTGGATCTCTTCGTTCATTTTACGCAGAGATTCCTGGTCGTTTTTATCCTTATACTTTCTCCGTATAGCTTCCTCCTTCGGACGAAGCTTCGCCAGCTTCTGCTGGCTTTTCTGCTGTTTGATACCGAACGGGAAAAGTACTATCTTGATGATCAGCGCGAAAAGGAACAGAGACAGCCAGTACTGCTGCCCGGTTATCTTGTCGCAGAAGATCATGAGGTACTTAAGCCCCTCGGCGAGATAGCCGAACAAGGCGCTCATTCGTTGATCCTTTCGTTTTAAGGTCTTTCTTTAGGTCTGATCATCCTGACCTTTTTCTGCGGCGGGTAATCCACGCCGCCGCGGCTGAACGGGTTGCACCGCAGTATACGCCACGCGGTCAGAAGCGAGCCGAAAAACCATCCGTGCAGACGGATGCATTCGTAACCGTATTCGGAACACGTGGGATAATACTTACACGTGGCTCTGCCCTTCAGCGGCGACAGATATTTGCGGTAAAAGGCGATGAGAGCCATAAATATCTTATTCATTCCTCTCCCCCTTTTTCCCGCGGATGAGCCCGAGCTGCATGAAAGCCGGCACAAGCTCCTCGT
>JAGDCE010000048.1 GCA_017958705.1 Clostridia bacterium | reverse complement strand
GATGAAGACGGGCTATGCCCTAATGAAGACGGCAACTTGGTTGCCTAATGAAGCGAAGCCGCCCGCTTGAAGAAAACCGTTGAATTCGAATTTCTTCATTAGCGAAGCGTCTTCATTTCTTCATTAGCCCGCTTGCGGGCGACTTCATTTTCGGCGCGGCAAAGTTTATACAAAATACTTCCTTATCACGCCGCGCCGAACGGCGCCCGCGCTTTTCGTATTTGATTTACGTATTGTTGATCTTTGCCGCGTCGTGCTTTTTGACGCGCAGATTGTTTACGGCTTTCGCAAACATGATCTGCGACAGCGTGTATTCTTTGTAGCTCTGATTTCCTTTCATCTCCGCCGCCGCGGTCTCCGCGTCGATCCTCTGCTTCTCCTCGTCTATCTCCTCGGGAAGCAGTACCGATTCACAAAGGATCCGCACGCTGCTGCCGGAAACGTGGACCATGCCCTGTGACACGGCGCAGACGACTCTTTCTCCGTCCGGTTTGCAATACGACGCCTCGCCCGGAACTATCGCGGCGATCAACGGCGTATGAGACGCCATGATGCCGTACGATCCGTCCTGCAGCGGTACCGTCAGCGATACGCATTCACCCGAATAGAACTCGCGCTCCGGGCTCAGTATGGAAAGCCTGAACGTCTTCATACGGTCTCCTTCGCGCGGCGCGCGACGTCGTCGATCGTGCCGACGTTGAAGAACGCCGATTCGGGATACGAATCGACCTCGCCGCCCGCGATCGCTTCAAATCCGCGTATGCACTCCTCGATCGGAACGAATACGCCCTTTACGCCGGTGAATTTCTCGGCGACGTGCATCGGCTGAGACAGGAACCGCTGTATCTTTCTGCCGCGGTATACGGCGAGTTTATCCTCGGCGCCGAGCTCGTCCATGCCGAGTATCGCTATGATATCCTGCAACTCTTTATAATGTTCGAGGATCTCCTGAACGCGCCGTGCGACGGCGTAATGGCGCTCGCCGATTATCTCCGGTTCGAGCGCGCGCGACGTCGAGGCGAGCGGATCGACCGCCGGATAAATTCCCTGCTCCGCGATACGGCGCGAGAGCACCGTCGTCGCGTCGAGATGCGTGAACGTCGTTGCCGGCGCAGGGTCAGTGATATCGTCCGCGGGGACGTAGATCGCCTGCACGGACGTGACCGAGCCGTTCAGCGTCGAGGCTATCCTCTCCTCCACCGCGCCGAGCTCGTTCGCGAGCGTCGGCTGATAACCGACGGCGGAGGGCATGCGTCCGAGCAGAGTCGATACCTCGCTGCCCGCCTGTATGAATCTGTAAATGTTGTCTATGAAAAGCAGCACGTCCTTGCGGCATTCGTCGCGGAAATACTCCGCCATCGTCAGACCTGTCAGCGCGACGCGCATCCTGACGCCCGGAGTCTCGTTCATCTGTCCGAACACGAGCGCGGTCTTGCCGAGCACGCCGCTCTCCTCCATCTCTGCCCATAGATCGCTGCCCTCGCGGCTGCGCTCGCCGACTCCGGTGAACACCGAATAGCCGCCGTGTTCCGTCGCGATATTACGGATCAGCTCCTGGATCAGAACCGTTTTGCCGACGCCGGCGCCGCCGAAAAGACCTATCTTACCGCCCTTTGTATACGGTGCGAGCAGATCTATGACTTTTATGCCGGTCTCGAGTATCTCGTCGGAATTGCGGCGTTCGGTATACGACGGCGCGTCTCTGTATATCGGCCGTCTGACGGTGTCCTGCTGCAGAGGTCCTTTTCCGTCGATCGGGTCGCCCGTCACGTTGAAAAGTCTGCCGAGCACGGCTTCTCCCGCCGGCACGGTTATCGGCGCGCCGGTCGCTTCAACGGCAAGCCCTCTGCACAGACCTTCGCTCGGGCTGAGCATGATACAGCGGACGGTGCCGTCGCCTATGTGCGCGGCGACCTCCATGCGTCTCACGCCTCCGCGCGCGGCCTTTACCGTGAGCATCTCGCGTATTTTCGGTATATATCCGGAGTCGAACTTAACGTCGACAACCGAGCCCGTTATCTGGACCGTTCTGCCGGTCCTGCTCTGATCGCCGCCTGTTGACGCCATCACTTTCTCCTTTCATCCGCGGAAGCCGCGGCTTTTTCCTTCAGCGCGTGGGAACCCGACGTTATCTCCGTCATCTCGCGCGTTATCGCCGCCTGGCGAATGGAATTGTATTTTCTGCGCAGATCCGAAAGCATGTTTTCGGCGTTTTTGCCGGCGGAGCTCATCGCGCTCATCCTCGCCTGCTGTTCGCTGCAGTAGCTGTCCACGAGACATCCGTAAATGAAACCCGTGAGATAGCTCGGAACAACGCCGCCGAGCACCGTATCGGGATCCGGGAAAAACTCCGTCCCGTCCGCGTCGTCTTTCTGATCCGTCGCGAAACGGCTCCTCGTCAGCGGCAGCAGCACGTTGCGCTTGCATTCGCTCGGTTTGCCGTTGATATAATCCGTGTAGACAATATTTATCTCGTCGAGCGCCCCCTGATCGTAGTATTCAAGCAGATCGGCGCAGATCAGTCTCGCTTTCCAGACTGTCGGAAATTCCGCGGAATAGCGGAACGCCTCGATGAACGGGATCTTTTTCGACATGAAATATCGCCGTCCGTATTCACCGACGACGAAAAGCACAGTCCTGGGATGGCGCGACATTATGCTCTCGCACATGCTGAGTACCGTATGGTTATACGAGCCCGCAAGACCTTTGTCGGATGTTATCAGCAGTACGCCGTGGCTGAGATGCGCGCCTTCCGCCGGATCGGGCACGCGGAAATATCTGTTCGACGTCTCGGGGATATGTCTGAACAGCCCCGCGATCTCTTCTTTAAGCCCCTCGAAATAAGGGCGGGTCTTCTCCACCTCGCGTCTTGCGCGCGTCATCTTGACCGACGAGATCATGTACATGGCGTCGGTCACTTTTTTCGTTTCCGTTATGCTCGCTATGCGCGCTTTTATCTCGGCGCCGTCCGCCATGCGTTTCCTCCTTACTGCGGGAAATCGTTTGCCGCCGCGACTACCTCGCCGGCAAGCTCCGCCGAATACTTTTTATAATGGTCTATCTTTACGCAGATATTCGAATGTTCGCGTTCGAAATACTCGATCAGCCGCTTCTGCGCGGTCTTTATCTTATCTGTCGGGATATCGGTGAAATATCCCGCGTCGGCGCACAGAAGCGTTATGATCTGCGAATGCAGGAACATCGGATCGTGCTTGTCCTGACGCAGAAGCCGCATCAGCGCTTCGCCGTGACGAAGCTTCCTCGCCGTCGTCTCGTCGAGCTCGCCGCCGAACTGTGAAAAGACCTTCATTTCGCGATACTGCGCGAGATCGAGCCTTACCGTGCCGACGGAGCGCTTCATAACGTCGGTCTGCGCCGCGCCGCCTACGCGCGATACGGAAAGTCCGACGTTGACAGCCGGGCGCTGACCGGCGAAGAACAGATCGCTTTCAAGGAAGATCTGGCCGTCCGTGATCGAGATTATATTCGTCGGGATATACGCCGACACGTCGCCCGCCTGAGTCTCCACTATCGGCAGCGCGGTCATGCTTCCGCCTCCGCGCTTGTCGGAAAGACGCGCCGATCGCTCGAGCAGTCTCGAGTGCAGATAGAACACGTCGCCCGGGTACGCCTCGCGTCCCGGCGCCCTTTCGAGCAGCAGGCTCAGCGTCCTGTATGCGACGGCGTGGCGCGACAGATCGTCGTAGATTATCAGCGTATCGCGTCCGCGGTACATGAAATACTCGGCGACGGCACAGCCCGCGTAAGGGGCGAGATACTGCATCGACGCCGGATCGCTCGCGGTGGAACATACGACGACCGTGTAATCCATCGCGCCGTTCTTCTGCAGATCCGACATCACGCGCGCGACCGAGCTGGCTCTCTGTCCTATCGCAACGTAGACGCAGATCACGTTCTTTCCACGCTGATTCAGTATCGTATCGACGGCAAGCGTAGTTTTTCCCGTCTGCCTGTCGCCTATTATAAGTTCTCTCTGACCGCGCCCTATCGGGAACATCGAATCTATGGTCAGAATACCGGTTTCAAGCGGTACCGACACGGGTTTGCGGTCGATTATTCCGGGAGCCTGACGCTCCACCGGGAAATATTCCTTTGCGCCTATCTCGCCCTTGCCGTCGAGCGGTTTGCCGAGCGGAT
>JAGDCE010000047.1 GCA_017958705.1 Clostridia bacterium | reverse complement strand
GATCGCGAGATGATCGTCGTCGATCAAAAAGAAGTTGTAGAAGTCGCCTCCGACTTCTTTCGCCGGAGTCATTGAGGCGTATATGTCGAAATCGTCTCTTTCCGGGAACGCCGGGAAGACGTTCGGTACGGAATTGTCCTGGATCGTACTTGCGAGCGACAGCTCCGCTCGGATGCGCTCCTTCTCAGCCGTCACCGCCGTCAGGTTTTCGACATAGGTGCACATATCCTTTTCCAGCGTGTCGATCGAAAAGGCGAGATTTGAAATGACCTCGAATCTGCTGATATTGTCGAGCGCCTCGCCCCGCGTGTTCTCACGCGCGAAACGCGTCGCCTCGTCGGACACGCGCTGTACCGGAAGTACGAACTGGTTTCTTATGAAGAAGCCCGCCGATACCGATACCGCCAGCGCGAGAAGCACCGTGGAGATGGCTATATTGATCAGATACGGACGTCTCGCGTCGTAAAGCTCCCTGACCGGGCGCTGCATGCAGAGTATGGCGGCGACCTCGCCCGACGAGTCCATGACCGGCACCATCGTCGTTATGTGCGGATGCTGTCCGTCGGTCGTCTTTATGCGGTAGATCGTTTCGTATTCGTCCGTTTTCTCGTATAACGCCCTGTATTTCTGTCTGTATTCGTCGTTCGTCGTATCGCGTTTGTGCCCGAGCTCCCACTCCGTATACGCGGTGTCGTCGACCGTGTTGTCGACGAGATTCAACACGGATACGAATCTGCCGTAATCGCTTCTGTCAACCAGGATAACGTATATCAGCGATACCCTTATCTTTTTGCAGTACGCGTCAAGATACGTCTTTGACTGCTGATATTCTTCCGCGTATTCTCCGTCGAGATACGCCTCGAGATGATCGCCGTTAACGAGCGTTGCGGCGGTGTCCGCCATGTGATACGTTGTGGTAGAGTATTCTTTTTTGAACGCGCTCGTGAAGCTAATAAGGCCTATCACGCTGCTGATCGCTCCGAACAGTACGAGCAGGATCACGATCGCTCCTATAATGTTCAACGACAGGCCGGAGCGCAGAATATTCTTTTTCTTCACCGTTTTGTCTTTTTCCATGTCGTTTATCATCACTCCAGATCGAGTATTTCCGTAAAACCGGTTATTTCAAACGTCTCAAGGATGAAGCCGCCGGCGTTTTTTACCTTCATCACGCCCTGACGGTTCATCTGCTTCTGCGCGGACAACAGCACGCGAAGCCCGGCCGAGGATATGTACGTCAGATCTTTAAGATCTATATAAAGCGCCTCGGCGTTCGGCAAAACCTCCCGGAGCTCTTTTTCAAATTCGTCGGCGGTATTCGTATTCAGCGACCCTTCGAGCGCAAAACAGAATTCTTTGCCCTCGGCCGTCTTTGTTATCTTAAGCATGAAAACTCTCCTTAATGCCTTACTTTGAAAGCGGCTCCCGCCGCCCCGACGCGCGCGTACGTTACCCCGCGCGTTTTAATCATTATAACATCATATAACACCGTTGTCAATAAACAAAATAAAAATAAAGGAGCCGCCGCACCCCGCTTTTCCGAAACCTATTGACATAAAGCGGCCGCTCTGTTATAATTATACCGGATCATAAAAACGGTCGGTGAAAGGCGATGAACGAATACAAAGCCTTAAACGACGGCGCACGTTTTCAGCGCGTTGATATTAATGCCGATGAAAGACAAATTCCGCCGGCCGTGCGGCGCCTGTCGCACAGGCACCCCGCCATACTGCGGCGGCTGCGGTGCGAATATTACACGGACGAATAATTGAGTGAGGAAGGTAAGGGGTGATATGAGTGCTAAACTGTTTTTTCAGGCGATAGGCAAATTCACGGCGGGGCTTCTGATCGTCGCGCTGCTTCTGTTTTTGCCCGCCGGTTCTCTGTCGTACGCTCAGGCGTGGCTGTTTCTCGGGATACTTTTCATCCCGATGTTCGGCGCCGGGATCGTGATGATGATCAAAAATCCCGAACTGCTCAAAAAGCGCCTTAACGCAAAGGAAACAGAGTCGGATCAGAAAACGGTGATCTTACTGTCCGCCGTTATGTTCACGGCTGCTTTCATCGTCGCCGGTCTCAACTACAGGTTCGGGTGGCTCGTTATGCCGATGTGGCTGTGCGTCGTCTTCGCCGTTGTTTTCCTTAGCGCGTATCTGCTTTACGCGGAGGTTTTGCGTGAAAACGTATATCTTTCGCGCACGATAGAGGTGCAGGAGGATCAGAAGATAATCGACACGGGGCTTTACGGCGTCGTGCGTCATCCTATGTACATGAGCACGCTGCTGCTGTTTCTTTCGATGCCGCTCGTGCTCGGTTCGCTGTTCTCCTTTGCGATAATACTGTTTTACATACCGATGATAATCGTCCGCATAAAGGGCGAGGAAAGGGTGCTCGAGGCCGGTCTGCCCGGATATACCGAGTATAAAAAGCGCGTGAAATACCGGCTGATCCCGTTCATCTGGTAAGTATCGGAGGCATACGATGTTGTACAACGCCGTAAACGGACGTGTGAACGCGTCCGGTTTGAACATGAGCTACGTCAGCTTCGGGGCCGGCAAAAAGGCTTTGGTGATCCTGCCGGGGCTTTCTGACGGACTTGCGACCGTAGCGGGCAAAGCGCTGATTCTCGCGCCGGCTTACAAAGCGTTTTTCAAGGATTATACCGTTTACATTTTCAGCCGCAGAGACGGGCTGCCGGGGACGCATACGATACGCGATATGGCAGACGATCAGGCGGCGGCTATGGCGGCGCTCGGGATAGAACGGGCGTGCGTGATGGGCGTATCGCAGGGCGGTATGATCGCGCAGGCACTCGCGGCCGGCTGTCCGCAGCTCGTCGAAAAGCTCGTCCTTGCGGTCAGCGCGCCTTACGCGAACGACACCGTTTGTGACAACGTCACCCGCTGGATCGGCTTTGCCGGGAATAAAGAGCATAAAAAGCTGATGATCGACACGGCGGAAAAGAGCTATTCCCCCGCACGTCTGAAAAAGTACCGCCTGATCTATCCCGTGATCGGGCTGATCGGCCGCCCGTCGGGCTACGGCAGATTCATTGCAAACGCAAATTCGATCCTTGGCTTCGACTTCAGGGACGAGCTCGGAAAAATAAAGTGTCCGACGCTTATAGTCGGCGGCGACTGCGATAAAGTGGTCGGCGCAGACGCGGCGGGCGAGCTGCACCGTCTGATCCCCGGCAGTACGCTTCACGTTTATTCCGGGCTCGGGCACGCCGCGTACGAAGAAGCCGGGGATTTCAACCGCGTGGTCTTCGATTTCCTTCAAGCGCCGGATCGCTCGGCACAGGTCGCGCGGATAACGCGATATGAAAAGATAATGCGAAAGACGGCTGAGATACTCGCCTCAGGCGACCGCTCACAGAGCGCGCTGAAAGAGATCGAAGAAAACGCTGCTGTATTAGACGGCTATTACGGCGGCGACGAATGGAGACGCGACTTTGAAGACGACGAGGCCGGATTGCTTCCCGGGGACCTGCGCCGGGGAGTACTGTCGGAGGACGGTTTGTACGACCTTCTGGAGCGGTGCCGCGAATATCTTGAAGAATAACAGCAGATAAAAAAACCGCCGCCCATTGCAAGGTACTCTAAAGGACAGTGAATGAAAACCGGCTGAAGTAAGGAAGAAAAACCTTATTTC
>JAGDCE010000046.1 GCA_017958705.1 Clostridia bacterium | reverse complement strand
TATCTGATCGCACAGGCGGAGACGATATTCGGAAGACTGAGAAACGATCTGATCGCCCGCGGATTCCGCGGTGCGCCGGATACTGATATCATCAGGATAACCGACAAAAATCTTGCCGCGGCGGAAAAGCTTACGGCTCTGTCAAAAAAGGACAAACCGTGTTTCGACGCACTCGTGAAGAGATATAACGTCTCTGATCTGCTTGATTTCACGGTAAACAGCGCTTTATCATGGCAAAACCCGCGGAACGTGAAACTGCTCGAAAACGACGTGTACAGAGCAGTGATCGAAAAATACAGATGCTGAAAAAAAACGTTGCAGTCCCTTTCGGCGCGGCGTGACAAGGAAGTTTTTTTAACGATCGTTGCCGCGCCGAAATGAAGTCGCCCTTCGGGCTGATGAAGACGCTTCGCTAATGAAGAAATGAAGACGCTCACTGCGTTCGCTAATAAAGCAGCGGGGGCGACTTCGCTTCATCAGGCAACTTGGTTGCCGTCTTCATTAACGAGCGGAGCGAGTGTCTTCATTAGTCGGTTTTGCCGACGTCTTCATTAAACCGGCAAAATAATAAAAGCAGACTGATTTTTATTTCAGCCTGCTTTTGTTAAGTGCGTACCTGCTCACCACGTTTACGCACAGTGAAAATCTTCCTTATCGGGCTTTCCCTTTTACGGGATCGCACCGTTTTCCATGTGTGTTTATATCTGTTTGCCTTGCTTGAACTGGCTCTGATACAGATCGCAGTAAAATCCGTGCTTTTCCATGAGCGATGCGTGCGTGCCGCGCTCGACTATGCTTCCCGCACGCATTACTAGTATCTCGTCAGCATTCAACACCGTCGACAGACGGTGCGCGACGATGAACGCCGTGCGCCCTTGCGTCAGTTCGTCGAACGCCTGCTGTATCTTTTTCTCGGTCATTGTGTCGACGGAGCTCGTCGCCTCGTCGAGTATCAGCATACGCGGCCGGCAGAGCATGACCCTCGCGATGCACAAAAGCTGTTTCTGCCCCTGAGAAAGCCCGCCGCCGTCCTCGCCGATCACGGTATCGTAGCCCTGCGGCAGTCTTTCGATGAAGCCGTGAGCGTGAGCCCGCTTCGCCGCCTCGATTATCTCGTCCCGTCCGGCGTCCGGTCTGCCGACGGCTATGTTTCCGGCGACCGTGCCGTATCTAAGCCACGTATCCTGCAAAACCATCCCGTAGCCGGCGCGAAGCGATCTGCGCGTCATATCGCGTACGTCCGTGCCGCCGACGCTGATGCTTCCGCCGCAGACGTCGTAAAACCGCATCAGAAGATTTATCAGCGTCGTTTTACCGCATCCGGTCGGGCCGACGATCGCCGTGTGCTTGCCCGGCTCGGCGGTAAAGTCCATATGCTCGATGAGCGGCCTGTCGGGCAGATATGAGAACGACATATCGTCGATTCTGACCTCGTCGGAGAGCTTTGCCCGGTCGACCGCGCCGTCCGCAGGCTCCTCCGGGATCTCAAGGAAAGAAAAGATACGGTCCGCGCACGCGAACGCGCTCTGCAGTTCGGCTATGACGCCGGAGATCTCGTTGAACGGCTTCGTGTATTTGTTTGCGTATGCGAGGAAGCTCGACAGCATACCGACGGTCATGCCGCCGCCGGCGATGACCGTCAGCGCGCCGGTCAGCGCGACCGCCGCGTAAACTATCGCGTTCACACAGCGCGTCGAAGGATTCGTCAGAGAGGAGAAGAACGTCGCCTTCATCGAAGATGCGCGCAGTTTTTCGTTATACGCCTCGAAGCGCTCTCTGTCGTCGTCCTCGGCGCCGAGCGCGCGGACCGTTTTCTGCTCGCTCACGGTCTCGGTGACAAACGACGTCTGTTTCGCCGCGTCGGCCGCCTGCGCCGAGAACATTCCGAACGTGCGTGACGCGATGAGCCGCGCCGTGAACAGCGACAGCGGAGTCAGAAGCACTACCGCCGCCGTGACGGACGGTTTTATCGTCAGCATGAAAACGAGCGTACCGACGATCAGCGCGACGCCTGTGAACAGCTGCGTGAAGCCGAGAAGCAGGCCGTCGGCGAACTGTTCCGCGTCATTCGTGAAGCGGCTCAGCGTATCGCCGGTCGGGTGTACGTCGAGGTATCCGAGCGGCAGACGGTGCAGTTTTTCAAACGTTTTTCCGCGAAGATCCGCCGTGATGCCGTAAGCCGCGGCGTTGTTTATCACGTTCATCACCCACTGGATGATCGCGGCCGCGGCGGAGAACAGTACGGCCCGGATAAGAAGCGGCGCAAGCAGGCCGAAATCGACGCCGCGCTCTATCAGAAGATCTATCGCCCGGCCGAACAGAAGCGGCACGTAAAGCGACAGCCCGGCGTAGAGAAGAGAAAGGATCATCACCGCGATCAATGCGGGGATGCGGCTCTTTATCTGCCGCAGGATCTTTTGCAGCAGAGCTTTATTCATCGCCGTCACCTCCCGTCTGCGACGCGTATATCTGCGCGTAGCGGGGACAGTCTGAAAGCAGCTCTTCATGCGTCCCGGAGCCGATGATCCTGCCGTCGTCCATCACGTATATGACGTCCGCGCCGCGTACGCTCGATACGCGCTGTGCGGCGACGATCACGGTCATGTCTTTCGCGTATTCTTTTATGGCGCCCCGCATCCGCGCGTCGGTCGCGTAGTCGAGCGCCGAGCTGCTGTCGTCAAGGATCAGAAGCGACGGCGAACGGAGAAGCGCGCGCGCCACGGCGAGCCGCTGTTTCTGCCCGCCCGAGAAATTGCGTCCGCCCTGCTCGACGCGGCAGTCGAGGCCTCCTTTGGCCTCGACGAAATCGTCGGCGCAGGCTGCCTCCAGAGCGCCGTGCAGTACGTCGTCGCCGACGTCGGACGCGCCGTTTTTCAGATTATCGCGCAGCGTGCCTTCAAACAGCACGGCGCGCTGAGGCACCGCGCCGACAAGCGCGCGCAGCTGCTTCTCGGAGTATTTGCGCACGTCGTGTCCGAACAGCTCGACGGAGCCGCCGTCGCAGTCATAGAATCTGGCGATCAGCGAGATAAGAGAGGATTTGCCGGAGCCGGTGCCGCCGATGATACCGACTGTCTGTCCCGTTTTTATCTTTATATTTATGTCCGTCAGCGCCTCTTTGCCGCCGTATGACAGCGACGCGCCGGTGATCTTCACGGCGTATCCGCCCCCGGGCTCGACGGCCTCTGCGCCATACTCAACGGACGGTTTTACGGCGAGCACCGCCGAGAGGCGTTTGCCGCTCGACAGAGCTTTCGTGATGTTTATCGTAAGATCCGCAAGCTTTATCAGCTCCACGAGCACCATCGCGGTGAGGTTGTACATCGCCACGGTCTCGCCCTGCGTAAGCACGCCGTCGTTCACTTTTATCGCGCCTGAATACATCATTGCCGCCACGGCGACGTTCACGATCACGAACGTTATGGGGTTAAGGAGCGCGGACAGCCTGCCGGACCGTTTCTGATCGGCGCATAAACGCCCGTTTTCGTCGCTGAACCTCGCCCGCTCGTCGTCTTCGGTACCGAACGCGCGGATGACTCTTACTCCGTCGAGATTTTCCTTCGCGCGGCGCACCGTGAGTGAAAGACTGCTCTGAACACGCGAATACAGCTTCATGCCGAAAAGCATGATCAGATATACGAAAACGAGCAGTACAGGCACCGCGGCGGCGAAGCTCAGCGCCGGGCGGACGCTTATCGCAAAGCAGGCGATCACCGCGCCGGCTACGACGAACGGAGAGCGCAGCAGCAGACGCAGCGTCAGATTGACGCCGGTCTGGACTCGCGTCACGTCGCTCGTCATGTTGGTGATCAGCGAAGACGTGCCGAGTCTGTCAAGATCGGAATACGAAAGGCGTCCGATGTGCGTGTAAAGCGCGCCGCGCAGATCGGCGGCGAAGCCCGTCGCGGCTTTTGCGGCGAAATACTGAGCCGTGACCGCGAAGCCGAAGCCGACCGCGGCGAACAGCACGAGCAGAGCGCAGCATTTTATTATAAGCGCCTTGTCAGAATTCTTTATGCCGTTATCTATCATGTACGAGACTATGAAAGGCACGGCAAGCTCGAGCGCCACTTCAAAAAGCTTGAAAAGAGGCGCGAAGATGCTTTGCGCCCGGTATCTTTTCAGATATCCGAGGAGATTTTTCATATTGACAATTTTCCTTTTAAGGTGTAGAATGGTGTCATGAAACACGAGATAGCGCCGGTTTACGACGGCAAAAGCAAAATACTGATACTCGGAAGCTTCCCGTCCGAGGCGTCGCGGAAGCAGGGATTTTTCTACGGGCACCCGAACAACAGATTCTGGCGGGTGCTTTCCGCCGTGCTTGAAGAACCGGTGCCGCAGACCGTGCCGGAGAAGCGGGAGATGCTTTTAAAAAACGGCGTCGCATTGTGGGACGTGATCGGCTCGTGCGAGGTCACAGGGAGCGCCGACAGCAGTATAAGAGACGCGTCCCCGAACGATCTTTCGCGGATCCTGTCAGACTCGGACGTCAGAGCCGTGTACCTGAACGGACGTCTGGCATACAGACTTTATGAAAAATACGCGGTACCCGGCCTGCCGTATTTTTATCTGCCGTCGACGAGTCCGGCGAACGCCGCTTATTCACTCGACCGGCTCGTCGCCGAATGGTCCGTCATTCGTTGTATGCTCTGAAAGACGCGTTGTCGGCGAAGTCTTTTTCTTCCTTGAACCTGCGCCTGATATCGGAGAGCGGCCCCGACGTCACAAGATACGAGTACGTCACCGGCTTGTAAGATATAATTCTCAGCGAGTAAAGCGGAGCGACGTAGTTCGTCGGTCCCGCCGCCGGGTCCTTGCTGCCGTCGTGGCAGTATCTGCCGCCGATAAACAACTGTGCCCCCGGCACGTATAATCCGATACCGAAATCGTCGGCGTCTACCCAAGCCGCCCACGTCTCGGTGTTTTCTTTTTCGAGCGGGAATCTGTGGCGCGGCCAGTCCTCAGGCCAGAATATCAGATCGCGCCGCACCTGAAGCGGCTCGTCCTGCCAGGGCTTTTTGCCGTTGTAGAAATAGAAATTGTCGAGATAGCTTACGGTGTAGAACGCCGGGACTTCCTGCGTGGTGCGCGGATGCACCCAGCCGGACCAGTCGACGAAAACGTTGTCGACCCGCAGCATATCGCCGTCGACAGTGTAAATATTCTCCATGTAGCTGTACGTATACGAGCCGACCTTGCCCCAGTCACGCGGACGGCATTTTACCCATACGGAATTGCCGGAGACGCGGAAATCCACGAGCTTGCTCTTGCAGCCGCCGCGGTCGCCGCCCTGTACGGGATTGTAGACCCAGGGATTGCCCATGAATTCGCCCTTGACGAACGGCGGATCGCCGGTGCCGTAGTAAGACTGCTGTATCAGTCTGCCCGGATCGGCGTGGTTGAGCATGTTTCTCAGCCCTTCGATCCCGCAGCGCTTGTCCTCGTAATACGAAAGACCGCCGCCCCATACAAGCTCGACGCCGACTTTGAGGATATCGTTCTCTATGAAATACGTACCGCCCCCGGGCACGTCTTCGATCGAGACGGAGATATCTTCGACCGTCACCTCGCCGTCGCCGCGCGGCTCGATCCGGAGATCAAACAGACCGAACGCGAGTTTGCCGTCGAGAAATCCCTCCGTAAAGCTATCGAAAACACCGTCTTCGGCCGCGGGCAGATAGAACTGCTCCCTCACCGTCTCGCCGTCGGAGGTGAAGTAAAAGCTTCCGACCGCGGGCACCTCGCCCCGATATCTGATGCGGAACCTGTTGTATTTTTCAGCGACATAATTCATTTTTTCAACCCTCTCAAAAGTTTTATTTCCGCGGCGTAACCGTCGTTGTCGTTCGGCGTTTCAAGCTCGAACGGCAAGTTCTGAAGGCTCGGATGATTTATGATCTTTTCGATATATTCAAGTCCTATGAAGCCTTGACCTATCTTTTCGTGCCGGTCCTTCCGCGCTCCGCGCGGGTTCTTGCTGTCGTTTAAATTTACCGCGAACAGGCGCGAAAGCCCGATCACGCGGTCGAATTCCTCAAGCGTTGCGTCAAGCCCGTCTTTCACGTCGTAGCCGGCGTCGGAAATATGGCAGGTATCGAGGCAGACGCCGAGATGCTCGGCGTATTCACAGCCGTCGATTATCGCGCGCAGCTCTTCGAAACTCGAGCCGATCTCGCTTCCTTTGCCCGCCATCGTTTCAAGCAGCACCGTCGTTTTCATTTCGCGGCTCATGTTGCCGTTCAGCATCTGCAGTATGTACCCTGTGCCGACGTCGACCCCCTGACCGACGTGGCTTCCGGGATGGAAGTTGTACAGACTGCCCGGGATGTGCTCGAGTATCGCTATATCGTCAGCGAACACCATGTTCGCGAATTCGCGCGTCTTCTGCTCGGCGGACGCCGGGTTGAGAGTGTACGGCGCGTGCGCGACTATTCTGCCGAAGTTGTGCTCAGCCATGAACGCGACGAGCGCCGCCGCGTCGTCCGGATCGAATTTTTTGACAGATCCGCCGCGCGGATTGCGTGTGAAGAACTGGAACGTGTCCGCCCCGAGGGATACGGCCGTCTCGCCCATAGACAGATACCCGCCGGACGAGGATAAATGGCAGCCGAGATATATCATGATGACCTCCCGTAAGATAATTCTTTATTATCAGTGATATTCTATCATATAAAGCCGCCTATGTCAACGGATTTTCGCGGCATTTTTTTAATATATATCTTGACAGAAGCGTTTTGAACGTGCATAATAGAAGTTGTAAACTGGCTGAATCGACTTAAAAGAAATGAGGAAAACAGAATTGAACGAAGCGGAATTCAGATTTACTCACAGCGAACTTATTGAATACTATCAGTATATAGAAATGCGTTTAAAAGGCATATGTGCCGCCTTGCTTGCTGATAAGGAAAAGAACTGGATCCAAAGACTTGGCAACCATGAAAGAGATCCGCTCGGTATGCTGATTAATAAATTGAAAGAAATACAGAAAGATAACGATTTTGGTTATCTTTCAGAAAGCGATTTT